>OMVH01000194.1 GCA_900314365.1 uncultured Prevotella sp.
CGTCCACGCCGCCCGTACGGACATAGGTGTACTCTACGTAGGTCATCTCACCGTCGAAGTTGTGGCCATCGACAATATGCCCCCATCCCGCTGGCGCAAAGGCATGGTTGCTCACATCGAGTGGCACTTCGAACTCGTAGAGGTAAGGCGCGGCTCCAACAGGGAGCGACACCGCGAGCATTGCCGCTACGATGAAGAACAAGTGGAAAATCTTTTTCATAAGCAAATGATATTAATGTTGAAACTTACGTTGCATTGGATTCTCATCTCTCAGCATGGCCAAGGACTACCGTTGCAAAGATAGTAATAAATTATCATTCAAAACAAGGCAAAAGCTATTTTTTCTTAATATATTCATCAATTTGTTTCGAAAGAAGAAGTTTACCACATAAAGTTGCAGGGAGTAATACTTAATAAATATATTCTGCATTCAAGAGGTTTCCTATGGCAAAGGAATCCGCTGCACTTTTCATACAACGTATGTGTTTAGAGAGAGAATCACCCATCGTAAGAAGAAAGCTGTACAGAGAGAAGTCTGTCGGTGCGGGGAGTCATTCTTGAGGAAGTCTGTCGCTGCGGGGAGGCATTCTTGAGGAAGAGGGGAGGCGATGGAAACTCCGGACTCGCTTGGCTCTGTTATTTGCATCTCTTTCGAGATGCTCTCGACCGAGTGTTAGGTGTATGTCCTCAAATGTCCACTTGCAAGGTGCTGGGATTTGGAAAAACAAGCAGCAGAAGCTAAAAATGCCAAATATTACAGATTGAAAGCTAAGCGAAGTTTTCCGGCTGTGGTACCGGGGGATTTGACGGCAGACAACGTAATGACAGGGCACAAACACATGCTGTTTGCAGGATGAAGATAAAAATTATCACAGTAAAAAGCCTTTACAAATCAACGTCAACAAAAAACTTCGAAATAGAGAAAATCAAGTCACTCTTCGGGCTTTTTTTGAGTGTTGCAAGCGTGTGCTCGGACTTTCATCGCCTCGTAATCGGACCTTGAGGGCCTCGTGATAGGACTTCGAGGGGCTTAAAGCATAGGTTTTACAAGCACAAAATCAAGGCTTTTTCAGCCTAAAATGCGCACTTTTCGGTCTTCCGGAAAGGAGTAAAACATCTATCGCATTATCAATCAAGGCTTTACGATCTACTCAAAAATCGATGTTTTTCAAGACCAAAGTCGGATTTCTGCGTAACGTGGGCATTGTAGAGGCCTATATTTTTCGTTTATATTTACAAATAAGGGCTTCAAAATGTTAGTATCCTCATTTTTGCTTACAAATTAAAAGAAAAAAGCTACTAAATGGCGACTCGAAGAGGTCGTGAGCATCTCGACAGAGATGCAAATAACCCAAGGCGAGCGAAGCGAGCCTGGGAATGGCTTCCATCCGCAACTGGTACTGCGCTATGGAGCCACCTTCCCCGAGCTCACTTTTGGCAAAGGAAAGAACAAGGCACGAAAGAAGGATTATCAAAACCTCGTCTACGACCTCAGTGCCGCCGAGTCGTTCAATCAAGGACTTATCAAAGGTATGGCCAAGGAGCACTTGGAACTGCCCGGTGGCCGTCGCGCCGACCGTAAAGTGAAGGTGACAAGCCTCAGGCGCGGCTACAGCTTCAACCTGCAATATATCTGTGAGGGGCGCCCCACGGAGACCCACACCCTCTTCAAGGGCGACCGCCTGAGCATCGTTGAAAGCGACTTTGAGGGTGTGACCGTCACCGACATCAGTGCCTCGGCCTTGGAACTGAGTAACTCGGGAATGAAAAGAAAAACACGTTTTTCTTTGTCATTCCACTCGTTTGCACTACTCTATGCTACGCATGAAGACAGGCGGCACTCGGGAATGAAAAGAAAAACACGTTTTTCTTTGTCATTCCACTCGTTTGCACTATCTTTGCGATGCCGTTATGACATGAGGAGAGCCATGAATAAGATCTAAGTCCAAAACTATTGACAGCACACATGAGAGACTCATATTGCTGTTGTTAAGTCCTTATCCTCATAACTTCGATACATGTCTTGGCATAGATAGAGTTAAATCAGAATTTAGTATATGAGAAACAATAGATTATCCAAGCTTAGTGCCATCGTCTGTATGACACTGTTGCCGATTGGCGCTCGAGGCATCAACATCTCGATCGTTACTTCAGCCAAAGCTGACTCCACCTACTTAGTCGAACAGACAGAAAGCACTTCTCTGAAAGGAGTCAAAGGTGGGCTGGTGGTTTGTCTGTTTCCAGAAATCAAATATCAGACCTTTTACGGGTTCGGTACAAGCATGAGCGATGCCAACGCTGAAGCAGCCATGCAACTAAGCCCGCAGAAACGAAAAGAAGCTGTCAGACTTCTATTCTCGAAGAATGATGGCAACGGATACGTTTTCTGTCGCGTTCCCATGGGCTCCAACGATTTTTCAACATGCGACTACTCTTGCGTAGAAAAAGAAGACAAGCAGCTAAGTACCTTTAATATAAATCAGGACAAGAAGCACATACTGCCCATTCTCAACATCGCAAAATCTTTCTCGAAAGAACTGCGTCTGCTTGTTTCTCCTTGGAGTCCCCCTGCATACATGAAGACAAATGGCAAACGCATTAACGGCGGCAAACTAAAGCCAGAATACCGCAGCCAGTGGGCAGAACACTTTGCAAAGTTCATTAAAGCCTATACGGCAGAGGGCTTTCCTACTGAATTTGTCACGATACAGAACGAGCCGGAGGCTGTACAGACTTGGGAAAGCTGTATCTGGACAGGTGAAGAAGAAGGTGAATTTGCCGCGAAATACTTACGCCCCATCTTGGACTGCAATGGTCTAGGGAAAGTGAAAATACTCTTTTGGGACCATAATCGCGTCAGGTTATTGGACCGTGCGAAAGCAACCCTTGGCGTGCAAGGTGCACAGTCAGCACTTTCAGGAATAGCCTTCCATTGGTACGAAGGCGATGCCTTCTCACAACTGCGAGCCTTCCATGAAATGTATCCAGACATGCTCATCATGCAGAGCGAGTTCTGTACAGGACCCAATAAGGGACGCACTACCATGCCTTATGGCGTATGGAATGACCTCGAACTGTTTGGACATGAAATCATTGGCGACCTGAATCATTTCACAAACATCATTATGGACTTCAATCCCTTCCTCAACACTAAGGCAGGACCTTTCCACAACCGAACCATTGGCGGCATCCCCAATATCGTGGTCAATGACAGGTCAGACTCGTTCAGTCCACAGCCTAACTATTTCGCAATGGCCCACTTTAGCCGTTATATTCGTCCAGGCGCACAAATCATTCTTTCGTCCTGCTCGGAAGAAGGAAGTGGAATAGAGGTTACAGCAGCCATCAATACCGACGGCTCCGTAGTGTGCGTTATCCTCAATCGTTCTAATCAGAATCGTGCTACCAGTCTCACACTGTCAGGTAAGAAAATAAAAGACAGAATCCTGCTGCCCGCACATTCCCTGACAACGGTAAACACAAAATGATAACATTAGCTGAGGAGAACTGGGCACTTTTAGAGCGCCAGTACTTCAGAACCTTATTGTCATGATAGCTTATAATTAATAGCTTCCTTATGAATATAACAAACGAGTTACTTGTCAATAGTATAGCCTCTGGGAATACGCATGCTTTTGATCTATTATTCAGAAAGTACTACCCTAAAATAATGACTATCGCGAAGGCAATTACAAAGGACGAGTTTCAGAGTGAGACAATAACCCAAGAGATCTTCATCAAATTGTGGGACAACCGTAAGCGTCTTCCTAATGTAAATTCGTTAGACGATTATTTGTTCATATGCTCTCGAAACGCAGCATTACATTACTTACGGACTTCTCACTTAGAAGTATATGCAGAAGAGGCGATGATGAGAAAGGCCTCTGTCGAATTGCCTCCTGACGAACAGCTTGAGCTTCAGGACTTGATTGAAGCTATCAAAAATAGAATTCAGTCCTTAACACCACAAAGACGCAAAGTATTTATGATGAGCCGCTTCGAAGGACTCAGCAATAAAGAGATAGCCTCAAAGCTTAGCCTCAGTGAGCGGACCGTGGAAAACCATATTTCAGCAGCCTTGAACGAACTGCGCGATTATCAATATTTGACTGTCCTGATTGCTATTAACTTTTTTTAATTGAGTGTTTTGCCTCATCTATTGCCTCTTCAAGACAAAAGAGATAAACATATGAGACAACAACGGTTTTACAAAATACTAAATAAATATATCCGCGGAGGCTATTCTACCGTGGGGGAACATCTTGTACAATATTGGCTGGTCGTACAAGAGCGCACCAAAAAGTTGGACGATATTTTAGTACAACTATGGAGGCAACCTGATACAGACTTCAACAAAGAGATCATGGACACGACTTTACAGTCAATACATGAGCACATAAGAGAAGAACAGCTACAAAACAAAAGCAAGAAATTAAGAATCAGCATTTTCCGCTGGGCCGCAATACTGATTCTGCCTCTAATCTCTGGCCTTATATGTTGGCAGATAGCTACTCGGCAAGCTACTCAGCGCAATGAATTTCAGCGTCTCTTCGTCAAGAACGGTCAATGTGCCACTATAAAATTATCTGATGGAAGCACTATAAAACTAAATGGAGGCTCACAAGTCTGGTATCCAAAAGAATTTCAGAAATCATGTCCCAGACAGATTTGGCTTGAAGGTGAGGCTTATTTTAACATTGCCCACGATGCTAAGCGACCTTTTCATGTCAATACAGGCATGGTTGACATTCAAGTTCTTGGAACAGTCTTTAATGTAAAAGCCTATAGAGAGGAGGCAAATATTACTACAACTCTTTTAAAAGGGAGCGTAGCCATTTCATACAAGGGCAAAGTGCTCCGTCTCCGCTCTTGCGAGCAAGCAATATTAAACTGCAAGAGCGACGAGATAACAATAGGGAAGATACCAAGTACTATGGCAGCGCCTTGGGTAAAGGGGAATCTCGTATTCAGAAAAGCTCAGCTACAAGATATTTTATCAGCTTTATCACACAAATATGGAGTAAAGTTCCATACTGAGGCTGATGTCAATCTTAACACAAGATACAGCGCCAATTTCATAGCAACAGAAAACATAGATAGTATTCTTAGTGTGCTTACAGCAATGTCTGAGAACCTGACTTTTAGCCGGCAAAGGAAGACCATATACATTAATAACCAAAAAGAAAGGAGGTAAGAGCATCACAATATGTAACGAAATATAAGCCGAATCTTAAACCTTCAACAAGAATCACAAACAATCTAAATCAATAAACATGAAAGAATCTTTTTATTGGGCGCTTTTGAGCAAAAGTATAAAGTCCCTTATGCTGGGACTTATGCTTCTAGCGTCCATGTCCCTCTACGGACAGAATCAGGTGGTCAGATTCCCCAAAACTGGGGATATGAGCATTCAAGCAATCACCGAATTAATTCAGACACAAACAAATATGTCGGTCGACTATACAGAAAGCATCATTGCGTCCGATACGAAAATAAGAATTCGTAAGAAAGCAATCAAGCTATCCGACCTCCTGGAGCATATGCTCAAAGGACATTATTTAGCTTATAAAATCAATGGGCGACACATTATTATATATCGTGTAGAAAAGAATGCAATTGAGTCTGAACCTTCAGGCAAGACGATCGCAAGCGGAAAAGTTTTGGATGAAAATGGGGAGCCACTGGTAGGTGTTACAGTCCTAGAAAAAGGCACCAATAATGGAACCATCACAGACCAAGATGGAAATTTCAGGCTCACAATGTCCAGTCATGATAATACTGTAACATTTAGCTATATCGGCTTCATGCCACAAACCATCAAGCCGGGAACTAACATGAAAGTTCGTATGGTAACAGAAAGTTCCGAACTTAATGAAGTCGTTGTAATAGGTTATGGAACGCTTAAGAAAAAAGACCTTACAGGAGCCGTCGCTGCAATAAATAATAAAGCGATAGAAGAGAGACACACTACAGATATCAGCACAGCGCTCCAAGGAGCTGTGTCAGGTATGAGTGTGACTCGTGGTGGAGGCGAGCCAGGCTCTACAGCCACATTAAGGGTTAGAGGCGTAACAACAATAAGCACTTCAGACCCATTGGTCATCATTGATGGGGTCCCTGGTGACATGAATTCCGTTAATCCAGATGATGTTGAAAGTATTTCCGTGCTTAAAGATGCTGCCTCTGCTGCAATTTATGGTTCACGCGCTGCTGCTGGGGTCATCCTTATCACAACAAAGAGAGCTCAAAAGGGAGAACTGAAATTGAATTATAATTATGAGTATGCAGCAACCAGTCCTACTACTCATCCCACCTACGTACATGCTATAGATTATATGAATATGACAAATGAGCTTCGATATAACGATAACCCTTCTGGTGGGAAAAACCAAGTTTACACTCAAGACCTTATAGATAACTACCCTAAATATATGCAGGAGAATCCTGATGAATATAGCGATACAGACTGGTATTCTGCCGTGTTTAAAGGATATGCTCCACGTCAGACCCATACAGTAAGTATTATGGCCGGTGGCGAGAAGGCGCGCACTGGAGTGTCTCTACGTTATGACAAGATGGAGACTATTTACAAATCAGGAAATAGCGGAAGAGAGCATTACCTTGCACGTATAAACAATGATTTCTATATCAGCAAATTTATTGAGGCCCATATTGATGCAAACTTCAGAATGGCTAAATACAAGAAGCCTAACTATAGCCTTTTTGACACAGAGTCATATACGATACCGCCTATTTATCCTGTACGATGGAAAGACGGAAGATTCTGCGACGTTAAAGATGGTGGCAATACTCTTGTAAAAGCAAGCGAAGATGCCGGTAATACAAAAATTAATAACACTCATATTGGATTCAAGGGTGAAATTAATTTTAAGCCTATTGACGGTCTAAGAATTTCTTTAGTAGCCGCTCCTAATTTTAGCCTTTTTGACAACAAGCACTTTGTTAGGAAATTAGGATACACCCATTTGGAAGACCCAAACACAATAAAGGGATGGTATAATGCTACGACTTCTTTGTCACAACAAAGAAACAAAAGTCAGAATATTACGACTCAGGCATTGATAAACTATAATAAAACAATTGGACACCATGACATAGCTTTACTTGGAGGCTTCGAGTATTACTATGCCAAATGGGACAACCTATCTGCCTCTGCTGACAAGTTTGAACTCAGCACTTATCCGTATTTAGATTTAGCCCCTAAAGATTATCAATTTGTTGGCGGAAATGCCCAAGAATATAGTTATCGCTCCTGGTTCGGTAGGATAAACTATTCCTATTCGAATCGTTATCTCTTCGAAGCTAACATACGTCATGATGGAAGTTCACGATTTGCTGAAGATAATCGGTGGGCAACCTTTCCATCAGTATCCTTGGGATGGCTTCTTTCTGAAGAGAACTTCATGAAACAGACCCGCAAATGGCTTGACGAACTAAAGCTACGTGTCTCTTGGGGTAAGCTTGGAAACGAGAGAATTGGAAGCTACTATCCTTACCAAGCTTCTATAGACTTCGGAACAGCAGCCCTTATGAATGGAGGCTCTGCAACTGCGGTAACAACAGCTGCACAAGTAACCTATGCGGTTAAAGATATTTCCTGGGAAACCACAACATCGTGGAACATCGGAATTGATGCTGTTGCATTGCATAATCGGCTCAATTTTACATTTGACATTTACAGGAAGAAAACTTCTGACATGCTATTAGCAGTACAAATACCGATGTTCCTTGGATACGAGAATCCATCTGTAAATGCTGGCGATATGCACACCAACGGATGGGATTTCGAAGCAGGATGGCGCGACCACTGTGGCGATTTCAACTATAGTGTAAAATTCAACTTGTCCGACTCCAAATCCAAAATGGGGAATCTTAATGGTACTATTTTTTATAGTGGTAATTGTATCTCCCGTGAAGGAACAGAGTATATGCAATACTACGGCTATAAGTGTAAAGGTATATACCAAACACAAGAACAGGTTGAAAACTCGGCCCGCCTTAATAAAAATATAACTGTCGGTGACCTGCAATATGAGGATATTTCCGGGCCGGACGACAAACCAGACGGCATCATTAGCGCAGAATACGATCGGGTTCCTCTTAAAAGTTCATTACCACATTATACTTATGGTCTCACCTTCAATGGTTCATACAAGGGATTTGATGCAAGCATCATTTTCCAAGGGGTCGGAAAACAATACTCTGTAATTAATAGTATGCAAGCATCAGGCCTTAACAACAACTGGCTTAATTTTCCAACTTTAATACAGGGTAAATACTGGAGTCCTTATAATACAGAAGAACAAAACGCTAAAGCTATATATCCAAGACTAACAGAAAAAAACAGAGGTGCAAACTTCACCATGTCTGATTATTGGCTCTATAACAACCACTATCTACGCTGTAAGAATATTACACTTGGTTATACTATTCCTAAGAAATACACGGAGAAGTTCTATGTGCAAAGACTTAGGCTCTATATAGCTGCATCTGATTTATTCTGTTTCAAAAACAGTCCCAAAGGATGGGATCCCGAGAGTAGCTTCTGGAGCTATCCCATCATGAAATCAATTATGTTCGGTTTAAATTTGAACTTCTAAACTCTAAAGAAATGAGAAATTTAATTAGTCTTATCCTATTTTCGGCTATAGTTTTATTACTATCCTCTTGTCACGATCTGAATCTCAGCCCACTGTCAAGTGGCTCAACCGAAAGTTGGTATTCTTCTGCCGACGAAATTAGATTAGCCGTCAACAAGGCATATCAGAGCGATTTTCTTTTGATGGACGGACAATACGACGAGAATAACAGCGACTGGAGTGATGATACCATGTATCGGCAGACATTACTGGCATTTCAAAATGCCACGCTCGATGCTCAAAACAGTCTTACCAGGAGACGCTGGATAAACAATTTCAAATTGATATCCAAGATGAATGCCGTTATAAATAAATATCAAAGAGCTATCAGTAATGGCGCATCAGAAAACGAAATCATGCCTTATGTGGGTGAAGCTTATTTCTTCAGAGCAAGGGCTTACGGAGAACTACTCTATCATTTTGGTGATGTACCTTATTATACAGATGATATAGACATTACTACGGCTAAAAACATGAGCCGTACAGACAAAAACGAAGTAGCACAACATATGAATGAAGACTTTGACAAAGCAGCTTCTCTACTGCCGACAAGTTACAGTGGTGACCAGCGTGCTACCAGGGGCGCAGCATTGGCTTTCAAAGCACGATATAATCTTTATTTAGGGAACTTCGCAATAGCAGCAGACGCCGCCAAACAAGTGATGGATATGGGCATTTATAAACTCGAAGCTAATTACGCTCAACTATTTTTACCTACGACGACCTCATCCCCAGAGTTTATTTTCATTATGCCAAGATCTATATCAGCCAAATTAAATGTTTTAGACGCCGGGTACGTGCGGAATTATATACCGAGAAATCAAGGAGGATGGGCATGCTACGATCCCACTTGGGATTTGCTTGCGGCATACACTTGCAGTGACGGTCTCCCTATTGACAAAAGTCCGTTGTTCAACCCGCACGACCCTTTCAAGAACAGAGATCCTCGATGCAGCATGTCTATCGTAGCATTTGGCTCAGAATATATGGACTACATATACGACCCATCACCAAAAGCAAAAGAAGTTAAGCAGGTTAGTACTGGGAAAATGGTCTATAACAACGACACAAGAGCCAATAAGTTTTATGCCTCTTTCAACGGCCTCGTATGGCGTAAATATGCAGATGAAAGTTGGATTACGACAAATGGATATCAAAGTGAGAATCCAAAAATCATGATGCGATACGCCGATGTCTTGCTAATGTATGCAGAATCGAAGATAGAACTCAATCAGATAGATCAAAGTGTTCTTGATGCTATGAATAGTGTACGGGCAAGAGCATATGGGGTAGACAAATCTGAAGTTGATAAATATCCTGCCTTTTCTATCAAACCACAAAAAGAGATGAGATATGATCTTAGAATTGAAAGAAGAATGGAACTTGCAGGGGAACATCTTAGATATGCTGACATAATACGTTGGAAAATTGCTCCGGATGCATTTTCGAAGAAATGCATGATGCTTGTAGACCCTTCAAATTTAAATGCATTATATGAAGCAGGCAATTGGTTTTGGGGCAAGACACCAAAAATTGATGAAAATGGCATAGCCGATTTCTCGGAACTTGAAGCTGCTGGCATGTGTATGCCTGCGTCCGAGAGAAAATGGGATGATAGACAATACCTGTGGCCCATACCATCAGCCGAGATTGAAATAAATCCTAACATGAAACAGAATCCCGGATATTGATATCCAAACATTACCTCCTCCCTCTTAGGGAGCGAGGTAATAGATGATAAATAATATGATTATGAAAAAGAATTATTATATTATTCTGTGTCTCATAGTCTTCTTCCAAAGCACAAGATTAACAGCACAGGCCCCGCCTTGCTTTAGTGGTGTATACCCTTCTTTAGCCTTCTATAACGACGAAGGTGAATGTGGTACTGGGTGTTTAGTACCTTGGAACAATTATCTTTGGGCCGTAACCTATGGTCCACATCTACCATTTGGCTCAAGTGATAAGCTTTATCAGATATCCCCCAGTCTTACAGAGACGGTACGAATAGAAAGTGTTGGAGGCACAAATGCAGGGCGCATGATACATAACGAAAGTAGACAATTATTTATTGGTCCTTACGTGATTGATTCTGTCAATAAAGTGAGGGTTATATCTCCAATATCCATGCCAGGAAGACTAACGGGGATAGCTCGTAATTTGTCAAGCCCTGCAAATTACATTGACATTGCTACAATGGAGCAGGGGTTCTACAGAGTAAATGTTAACAACTTAAAGGTAACAACATTATTTAAAGATGGAAATGTCCTTAAACAGGAAGGGGCTTCTACCTATCAACGGACACTGTGCAAAGGCGTACATGGAAAAGG
This sequence comes from uncultured Prevotella sp., assembly GCA_900314365.1. Lineage (GTDB taxonomy): Bacteria > Bacteroidota > Bacteroidia > Bacteroidales > Bacteroidaceae > Prevotella. Next base: position 10,991 of record OMVH01000194.1, read on the forward strand.
ATTCTATTCTGGACAAGGAGTATATGTATATTCCAATAACGGGGAAGACTCGCCGGAAGCATTAGTTAACCCTAAGATCGAATCGGGTTCACTTTCCGAGTTTAAGCAAGGGAAGTGGAATCTCATTCGTCGAAATCAATTCACAGAGGTTACTGGTCCTGGAGGAATATATGGGAATTCCAACCCCTCGAAAGACCCCATATGGAGTATCGGCTGGGACAACAAGAGCATAATAATAGGAGTTAGAGATGCCCAAAAAGGCTGGAAATTTTTAAGAGCTCCCAAAGCAAGTAACAGCTATGACGGAGCTCATGGTTGGAATACGGAATGGCCCCGAATTCGGAAAGTTGGGAACGAATATCTTATGACGATGCATGGAATGTTTTGGCATTGGCCTGGAACATTTTCATATAATAACATCTACGGATTAAGGCCATTCAGCAATTACCTAAAAGTGATAGGTGACTTTTGCTTGTGGAATAATCGTTTGGTCTTCGGATGTGACGATTCGGCTCGCAGCGAATTTCTTAATAAGCGTAAAGCCAAAGGAAATATCGCCGGACCTGGCCAATCAAACAGCAACCTATGGTTTACGTCCGTTGACCGCCCTGCTCATAATGGAACCAGCGATGCAATGGGCTGCATTTGGGAAAATGACTCTATAACAGCCAATGTACCTTCGGAACCGTTTATGCTCGCAGGATGGTCAAGTCGCAGAATTTGGATACAGAATCAAGGCAGTGAAACTACAACATTTCATTTTGAGGTAGACAAAAAAGGAGACGGACATTTCAAAAAGGCAATATCAGTTAAACTTCATCCATATTCATCTCGTATGGTCGCTATCAATAATATCTCTGGAGAATGGATAAGATGTATCTCATCCTCAAGCACCAAAGCCACCATTGCTTTTGTCTATGGAGACACTAAGGACAGACTCCATGATGAAAGTCTGTTTCAAGGATTTAGTCTTGTTTCTGATTCCCTTTCAACGAATGGGCTGCTATATGCCTTAGGTGGTAACCGACGTAAATTGGGAATTCTTTCCGGCCAGCTTGGTAAAGATAGTATACGTCAAACAGGATATTATGAGCTCGATGCAGACATGCAACTAAAATCTGTAACCGACGAAGCGTACGCCTCTTTCATACGCTCTCACATGGCTATACCCAAGCATATAGTGGAGACAGATAAAGGCTCATATCTCTTAGTGGATGACCAAGGACGACGCTGGCGCTTTCCTTTAGGAAACCATAGATACGAGAAAATGTACGAGAAAGGATACCTAAGAATATGCAGAGAAGTAGCAACAGAACGCGACCTGTTTAGTCTTGGTGGAACCTTTTATGAATTACCTGCTGAGAATGCAGATGGATTTGCAAAGATTCGACCTATTAGTAGTCACAACTTTCTCATAAATGATTATGCATCTTATAGGGGGATGCTCGTTATGACTGGATTAAAGGCTGATGCTAACAGCTCTCATATCGTTAGTTCGACTGATGGAAAATGCAAATTATGGTGTGGCGAAATAGACGATTTATTCCGATTGGGCAAGCCTAAAGGGGAAGGTGGACCATGGGTAGACACAGAGGTCAAAGCAGGGAAACCCTCTGACCCATACCTGTTGAGTCACTACGACAAGAAAGAATTAACATTGACCAACAAAGGAAAGCAAGAGATTATGATCAGTATTGAAATTGATCCAACTGGAGATAGTACTTGGATGACCTTTGATAATATAAAATTGTCACCAGGCCAAACAATAAAAAAGACTCTGCCAAGATATTATTTAGGTAGGTGGATAAGATTTACTTCCAATAAAGACAGTATAGTATCGGCCTGGTTAATATACAATTAATTAAATTAATGAGCAATGCGTAAATTATTGACTTTTCTGTTACTCTGTTTTTCTGTGGTCTCTCACGCACAAGGGATACTGATTGAAGCAGAGGGATTTGAGCATAAAGGTGGATGGAAGGTTGACCAACAGTTCATGGACTATATGGGATCGCCTTACTTGATTGCTCACGGACTCGGCAAAGCTGTCGACGATGCGACAACCTCTGTAAACGTGGAGGCAGCGGGAACCTACAAGGTCTATGTCAGGACTTACAACTGGACGGCACCTTGGTACAAGGGGAAAGGCCCCGGAAGATTCTCACTTCTTATCAACGGCCGTCATATAGGAGGGACTTTAGGCTGCGAGGGCTCTGCCTGGGAATGGCAGCTGGCAGGTGAAGTCCATCTGAAAGCAGGAGAGGTGACTCTTAGACTGCATGACCTTACGGGTTTCGATGGTCGGTGCGATGCCATCTACCTGACTCAGAACGCTTCTCTTCTTCCGCCTTCCGATAGGAAAGAACTTACTGACTTCAGGCGCAAACTGCTTCGTCTGCCTGCAACGCCTCCCTCTGCGGGAGAGTTCGATTTGGTAGTGGTGGGAGCAGGAATAGCTGGAATGAGCGCCGCAGCCACTGCCGCCCGACTGGGTTGCAAGGTTGCGCTCATCCACGACAGGCCTGTGGTGGGTGGCAACAACAGCTCGGAAGTCCGCGTTCACTTAGGGGGACGAATCGAAGCCGGCCCGTACAAGCATCTCGGAGACTTGCAAAAGGAATTCGGCCCCGTACAAGGAGGCAATGCGCAGCCTGCTTCATTCTATGAAGACGATAAGAAAATGGAATGGATAACCTCACAAAAGGGCGTAAAGCTGTTTACCAACTATCACGTGACCACTGTTGAGAAGACGAACGGACACCTAACAGCAGTCATAGCAAAAAACATCGTGACCGGAGACGAGAAACGGTTCGAAGCACCACTTTTTGCTGATTGTACGGGTGACGGCAACATCGGTTACCTTGCGGGTGCCGACTATCGCATGGGGCGCGAAGGACGGGAGGAGTTCATGGAAAGTCTTGCTCCTATACAGGCTGATTCCATGACTATGGGAGCCTCTGTGCAATGGTATTCCATTAAGAGCGAACACGCGAAGCGCTTCCCTGTTTTCGAATATGGCCTTTCCTTCAATGACAGTAATTGTGAGCGGGTCGACAAAGGAGAATGGACTTGGGAAACTGGCATGGACTTAGACCAAATGTCAGACTTTGAGCGAATACGAGACTATGGTATGTTAGTGGTATACTCCAACTGGAGTTACCTGAAGAACCGTCTGCGCGACAATAAAGCTTTCCGCAACCGCGAACTGGGATGGGTGGCCTACATCGCAGGGAAGAGAGAGTCGCGCCGGCTTCTTGGCGACTACATACTAAGCGAGCAAGACATTGTAAAGCGAGTAGCCCATGAGGATGCAACATTCACAACCACATGGTCTATAGACCTCCATCGCCCCGACTCGCTGAATGCTTTACAGTTTCCTGACGAACCTTTCAAGGCAACAACAACGCATACGCTGATTCATCCCTACGCCGTTCCCTACCGATGTCTGTATTCCCGAAATATTGACAACCTGTTCATGGCAGGCCGTGACATCAGCGTCACTCATGTTGCCTTAGGTACGACGAGGGTGATGCGCACGACGGGAATGATGGGAGAGGTCGTTGGCATGGCAAGCGCAATATGCACTCAAAGAAAAGTGAAACCAAGGGAAGTGTATTGGCACTATCTGCCTGAACTGAAGAGACTGATGTGCAAGGGAATTGCTAAAACTCTCCCAAATAATCAGACCTATAATTTAGGGGGCACATTAGGGGAATAGAATTACTGAGTCCACTTGAAAAAGTTCGAAAGCACGATTATTGGCTTCGTAACTGATTGATAACCAGAGGTCGATTTTTGGATAAATGACTTTTTCAAGTGGACCCATTACTCAAGTTTCGGAAGTAAATATTCACCCTCTTCGGCATTTATTAAGGTGCTCAAGTTTCGGAAGTTAATTATATATCCCTTCAGAGACATACCTTGTGGCCATCCACGAACAGAAGAATCAACCTCAACGAGGCATGAAGTTTGCTACGTTCTCGTGTATCTTCGAAGCAAGAGAGCAAGCCTGGGGTATGCCATATCCACACACCCTGCGTCGGCCTCGGAGAGGCCGTCGCTTCCTGCCTTATATGTCGTTATTCAACCTCTTTCTGGCTGGAAGTTAGCGCGCTCTCGTGCATATTCGAAGTACGAGAGCGAGAGGGTGGAAGAGTTGTCATATCCCCAGGCTCGCTTCGCTCGGCTGGGGTTACGTGCATCTCTGTCGAGATGC
>OMVH01000069.1 GCA_900314365.1 uncultured Prevotella sp.
TCATGGCACCGGTGGCGTCGAGCGTGGTAGCGCCGGAGTTGATGAGGTGGATGAATCCGCCTGCAGCCAGTCCCTCGGGCTTCCATCCCGTGACACGCTCCACAGCCTCAGGGCTCCAGTAGGTGCGGATGTCGGAGAACATCACGCCCTTGTGGGTGATGAGGTGACCAAGGAGCATGGCCACGCCGTTGAGGGAGTCGTTCTCCGTGGCCAGCACGTTGGCTTCGCGGATACCGTTCCAGTCGAAGGAAGTACACATCAGCGACTCGGGGAAGTCGAAGTTGGGTTTGTAGTCGGTCCACTGTCGTTGTCCCTGAATACCGGCAGCGATGGCGTTGTGGCCCAGGGCCTCCTCCTTGTAGCCCATTTCGAGGAGCTTCTCGTTGCCGTGCATGAGATCGTTGATTATCATCATGTTCTTCACAGTGAACTCCCAGTCGCGGTCCTTCTCCTCGCGCGTCAGGCCTTTGCCCTTGCCGTTGAAGGTCGTCATGTGGGTGCCGGGCGGAATGACGCGGTCCTCATTGTAGTCGTGGCCCTCGTTCACCTTGCAGTACTTGTTGACCCACTTCATGGCACGGTCGAACTCCTCGTGGTCGTAGATGCCGAAGTCCACGCGGCGCAGAATCTCCACCAGGTCGACATACTCCGTGCGCATGCCGAGGTAGTGCTGGAAGAAGTCGGCGTTGACGATGCTGCCGGCGATGCCCATGCAGGTGTTGCCCAGCGAGAGGTAGCTCTTGCCGCGCATCGTGGCCACGGCCTGAGCGGCGCGTGCAAAGCGCAGCAGCTTCTCGGCTACATCATCGGGAATGGTGTTGTCGGCGGCGTCCTGCACGTTGTGGCCGTAGATGCCGAAGGCGGGCAGACCCTTCTGTGCGTGTGCGGCGAGCACGGCTGCCAGGTAGACCGCTCCCGGGCGCTCCGTGCCGTTGAAGCCCCATACGGCCTTGGGGTAGTAGGGATTCATGTCCATGGTCTCCGAGCCGTAGCACCAGCAGGAAGTCACGGTGATGGTGGCTCCCACGCCCTCGCGCTCAAACTTTTCGGCGCAGGCGGCGCTCTCGGCCACACGTCCTATCGTGGTGTCGGCGATGACGCATTCCACGGGACTGCCGTCGCCATTGTGAAGGTTACTGGATATGAGTTTCGCAACTTCGTGTGCGAGTTGCATGGTTTTTTCTTCGAGGCTCTCGCGTACGCCGCCCTGGCGGCCGTCGATGGTAGGCCTGATACCGATTTTGGGATACGTCATAATTTGTTTGTTTTAATATTAATTGGTTTTAGGGTTATGTTCATGGTGCCAGTAAACTGGTTCCAACCTTGTAATTATCATCGCAAAGTTAGTGTAATCAAATGAGAAAGCAAAATCATTGCTGTAGTTTTAGCTTTTTTTGATAACTTCAAAGAAAACGCTAACAGTTTGTAGGTTAGATGCGTTTCGAAATTCAGCTCCTGTTTTCCTCACAGGGACACCCACACTGAATAATTTATCAGAGAGTCACGGCACTTGCAATAGAAGTGAAGAAAATCATGGGCAGGCTTACGCTCCATTGTAGCTATGGGCTTGAAGTGATGGGGTAGCTTTACGAACAAGCTCGCCGGTTACCCCGTCACTTCAGCCACATACCTTCGGTGTCAAGCCTGCCCATAATGAAAATTGCCAGCGCGTAAAATTGCGCTAACGTACATGAAATTTGCAGACGGTGGCTCCTTGCAGAGGAAGAACTTAACCGACGGAGTGGAATCAGTCGTTCTTTCGGTTCTTCAGTAGTCCTCTTAGAGAGCAGTCGGCAGCGTCGCAGTCGTCGCAGCATGAGGGCTTACGGCCCTTGCGCCTCACCATACGGTAAACAATGAAGGCTGCAAGCCCCAGAATAATCGCTGCGAGGATGATGGATTGAATGTTCATGTTGATGCAGTCGTTAGATGATGAGACAAGCCACGCCATAGGCCGCCAGTGCACATACCCACGCAATGGCGGTCTGCCAGAACACCAGTCCAAGGGCGTACCATCCGCCCACCTCCTGCTTCACTGTGGAGATGGTAGCCACACAGGGCGAATAGAGCAGGCAGAACACCAGCAGAGCCACGGCCGATGTGGTGACCAGTGCCGTGTGGAGAGCTGCTGAGGAGCCGAAGAGAACCGTGAGGGTGGCCACTACACTCTCCTTGGCCATGAAGCCGCAGATGACCGACGAGACGATGCGCCAGTCGCCGCAGCCGAAGGGCGAGAACACGGGTGCTATGCCGCTGGCAATTGATGCGAGCATGCTCTGCTCCGAGTTGGTGATGAAGTTCATTCTGAAGTCGAACGACTGCAGGAACCACACCACGATGGTGGCTATAAAGATGATGCTGAAGGCGCGTTGCAGGAAGTCCTTGGTCTTGTCCCAGATGAGGCGCATCACGCTCTTGGCTGTTGGCATTCGGTAGTTGGGCAATTCCAGCACAAAGGGTACAGGGTTACCATGAAAGATGAATTTCTTTGCGGCTACAGCCACTACGATGCCCACAAGAACAGCTCCAAAGTAGAGACAAGTCATCACCAGACCGGCGTGGTGAGGGAAGAAGGCTGCAATAAAGAAGCCGTAGATGGGCAGCTTGGCCGTACAGCTCATGAAAGGCGTGAGCATGACCGTCATCTTGCGGTCGCGCTCCGAAGGCAGCGTGCGCGTGGCCATCACTGCCGGCACCGAACAGCCGAAGCCCATCAGCAGTGGCACTATGCTGCGCCCCGACAACCCCAGGCGGCGCATGCTCTTGTCCATGAAGAAAGCGATGCGTGCCATGTAGCCACTGTCCTCAAGAATGGAGAGGAAGAAGAAGAGAATGACGATAATGGGCAGGAAACTGATGACGGTGCCTACGCCGGTGTAGATACCGCCAATGATGAGTGAATGGATGACCGGGGAGACGTTCCAGCGCGTCAGAGCCTCGTCGGAAACTCCCGTAAACCAGTCGACAAGCTCGGCAAGCCAGTCCTGCATTGAGCCTCCTAAGAGGTCGAAGGTGATGTAGAAGATGGCTACCATAATCAGCAGGAATGTGGGGATGGCCGTCCAGCGTCCTGTGAGCACACGGTCAATCTTGCGGCTGCGTGCATGCTCCTTGCTCTCGCGCGGCTTCACCACCGTGTCAGAGCATACTTTGCGTATGAAGCTGAAGCGCATGTCGGCAATGGCAGCGGGGGCATCGAGTCCGCGCTCACGCTCCATCTGCTGGCGTATTTCCTTCACCAAGTTCTCTTCGCCCTCATCGAGACCGAGAGCCTCGTCAACGAGGCGGTCGCCTTCGAGAAGTTTTGTCGAAGCGAACTGCCGTGGCAGACCGGCCTTCTTGGCATGGTCCTCAATGAGGTGGGCCACGGCGTGCACGGCCCGGTGGACGGCGCCTCCGTGGTCGGTGGAGCTGCAGAAGTCCTGACGGATGGGCGGTTCGTTGTATTTAGCCACGTGGATGGCATGGTCGATGAGCTCGTCAACACCTTCGTTCTTCATAGCCGAGATGGGCACCACGGGAATACCTAAGCGTTGCTCCAGGATGTTCACCAGAATGGTGCCTCCGTTGTTTTCCACCTCGTCCATCATGTTCAGGGCCAGTACCATTGGTATTCCGAGCTCCATGAGCTGTATGGTGAGGTAAAGATTGCGCTCGATGTTGGTGGCATCTACGATGTTGATGATTCCCGTAGGATGAGCTTTAAGGATGAATTTGCGGCTGACCACCTCCTCGTTGGTGTAGGGCGAGAGAGAGTAGATGCCGGGAAGGTCGGTGACGGTGGCTTCAGGATGTCCTTTGATGCTGCCCGTCTTCTGGTCGACCGTGACACCGGGGAAGTTGCCCACATGCTGGTTGGCGCCGGTGAGCTGATTGAAGAGAGTGGTCTTGCCGCAATTCTGATTACCCACCAGTGCAAACGACACCTTCTCGTTGACAATGTGGTCGTGTTCGCCCTCGCGCATCTTGAAGGGGGTCATCTCTCCGTAGCCCGGATGCTCATTGCCTTGATGGCTGTAGGCATACTGGTGGTCATGGTTGGACTGTCTGCTTACGGTGGCTTTTTCGCAGGGCTGTATTTCTATCTTTGCGGCGTCCTCAAGGCGGAGCGTCAGTTCGTAATCCTGAACGAGCAGTTCCATGGGGTCTCCCATGGGTGCAAATTTCACGAGTGTCACTTCCTGGCCCGGAATGAGCCCCATGTCGAGGAAGTGTTGTCGCAGGGCGCCTTCGCCTCCCACGCTCAGAATGCGTGCGGAGTGTCCTATTGACAAATCTTTAAGCGTCATCATTGGTCCTTTCTTCTGTTTAATTCAGTGCAAAGATAATCATTTCCTTTTGCAACTGTGTTGCAAATACCGAATAAATGGCCTTTATCGGTCGTTTACCCTCCCAGGCTGCTGCATGTCGCGCTTCGATTTCGACTTTGTTACAAGCCATACACCCGTGAAGACGAGTATGATAGCCACTCCCTGCCAGAGCGTGAATACCCCCAGTCCGGTCAGTACACTGGCCACGACGGAGACGATGGGCTGTACGTAGTTGTAGATGCTCACTACGGTGGGACGAAGCACGCGCTGGCTGACGATGGAGAGCAGATAACAGACGAAGGTGCCAAGGCACACAATGTAAGCCGCTTCCCACCATGCAGAGGGTGCTACGGCGGCCCAATGGGTGGACAGCAGGTGAGGAGCAGAGAAGGGACAGATGAAAAGGGCAGCCCAAAGGAACATCCACTTGTTGACTGTGATGACGTCGTAGCGGCGCACAAGCGGATTGAAGAGGCTCAGGTAGAGGGCAAAGGAGAACTGGGCTCCCATGCACATCAGGTCGCCGGCTACATTGCCCTGGCGTGCCGACGAAGCCGAGGCGCTCGAGAGCACGAGCAACAGCGCTCCGGTGAAGCCGATAGCCACTCCGCCGGCCTTCTTCGCGGTGATGGGTTCGTGGAGAATGAGGAACGAGAGTACCATGGCGAAGATAGGCATCGACGTGGTGACGATGCTTGCATTGATGGGCGAGGTGTACTGTATGCCAAGAGTAAAGAGACATTGGTTGGTGACAATGCCAAAGAGGGCTGCACCGGCAAAGAGAAGGATGTCGCGGCGCGGCACTTTCGGCCCGGGTACTATGATGCTGGCCAGCCAAAAGAGCAGGGCGGCTCCGCCTACGCGCATGGTGACGATGTTGATGCTGTCGATGCCTCCGAGAATAGCATCCTTGGTGATGGGTGCCATGAGACCCCAAAAGATTTCGGCGGTGAGCATGCTCAGATGAGCCTGCAAGGGCTTGTTTCCAACGAATGAGTTCATATCTGTTTTCTGTTTCCAACCACAAAATTACTGATAACGCTACTATCAGAACCTCTCTGCATGTTGATTTTTTCTTAATTGGGGGCGCTTTCTTGCCGTGGGTCACCTATGGTGGAAGGACAAGTTTTCCTTTTAGGTAAAATTACCAACACAGCTTATGATGTGTTCTTAGAGGGATGCGTTGACCAAGTCAGGCGGCAAATAAGTGACTCGGGAGTTCGCATCACAGCAAGGGTATTGTTTGTTTTTGTATAATAAAAGTGTCTTTGCGTTCTCCCATCCAAACACTGGGTTTATCCGGTGCGCCGATCCTTTGTTTCCGATTGAAGAATTACTATCTATTTTATGCACCGCAGGTGCAATTT
>OMVH01000039.1 GCA_900314365.1 uncultured Prevotella sp.
TTTCGAGATTTTCATTTGTAAAGGATTCGGTTAGCGTTAGCATTATTTAACGCCCGTTTTTCCGTATCAAAAATCAAAGTTTTCCATTGCACACTCTCTCCATTTGGGACTCTTCTCACCCCGAAAATAATCGGGGCCTATCAGCAAGAAACTACTACTCAAAAGGAGCATAAGCGCTTGCGGAACTATTATAAAAAACTCACATATAGACGTAATCTATTGCTTACAAAGAAGATAATGGCTCAAAACGCACATCAGCCAATTATCTGAGAAAACAACATCAGGGCAATTATTGCGCAGTCTTCATGCCACGGAACTGTTGGCGCAACAATTCTCTGTCCTGCACTATACTCGAGGCAAGCAGCAGGAGATTGCACTATTCCATACGCTTTGCCTGCCAACGCTTACAAAATCTTCGTCCATCAGAATGAGTGCACAACCACACACAAAGGATAATTAGGCATCTGGTTCTCAGAAATACGCGCCCTACGCATTAGCAATACTTCTCCAAACATCAAAACCATTCACACTCAACAAAATACACACTGAATTTTAATTTTCCACTCATTATCTCAATTCCGAACAAGATAGAGCCCAGCATATTCACCAAACACTTTATATATAAAGTAAGGCTGGACTTAGGAAAATTCGCATGAACTTACATAGCGAAAAGGCAATTAACAAAAAACAACACAAAAAACACGCTTAAGTAGCACATTGATAACAATATTTTGCTAACTTTGCAACGAAATAAACAAGACATCAGTAACACATAATACCGAGAATGATCAATGTTGGAATAATAGGATTCGGACGTATGGGCCGATTCTATCTCAAAGAGTTTCAAAAGAACCCACGATACAAGGTAAAATACATATGCGATGTCGACAACACATGTCTTAAACTAGCGCAAGAGTTGTCGCCTGAGTCCATCGGCGTAAAAGAGGCGATGGAGGTCTACAAAGATAAGGACGTCCAATTAGTGGTACTCAGTGCATTTGCCTCCGAAAGGATGCAGCGCATCGCAGAAGCAATGAAATATGGGAAGCATATCATTGCCGAGAAGCCCATTGCCGACACAGTGGAACATGAGGAGGACGTGGTGCGTATGACGCGGAACTATGATAAGTTCTGCGCCGTAGACCTATATCTCCGTAATTCATGGTACCATAAGTGTATCAACGACTTCATCAAGACTGGCGAGATAGGCGACCTTGCCATTATCCGCATCTGCCACATGACCCCGGGCCTGGCACCAGGCGAAGGCCATCAGTCGGAAGGTCCCTGCTTCCATGACTGCGGAATGCACTATGTGGACATAGCGCGCTGGTATGCCGGCAGCGAATACAAGACATGGCATTCCCAGGGTATAAGGATGTGGAACTGGAAAGACCCTTGGTGGGTACAGGTGCACGGCACCTTCGAGAACGGTGTGGTCTTCGACATCACGCAGGGCTTCGTCTACGGACAGCTCTCGCGCGACCAGACGCACAACTCCTACATCGACATTATCGGAACGAAGGGTATCGCCCGCATGACCCACGACTTCAAGACAGCCCATGTGGAACTGCGCGGTGTGAACGAGACCCACATCATAGACCGGCCCTTCGGCGGCAAGAATCTCGACGTGCTCATCGAGCGTATGGGGCAATCGATAGAAAGCGGAGTGCGCGACTCTATGCTGCCCACCTTCGAGGATGCCGCCATAGCGTCGCGCAACGCCTGGACGTTTCTCAACGACTCCTACACCCACGACTTACCAGTCAAGGGCGATTTGAAGACATTGGACGAGATACGCTACCGGCGTGCACACATGACCAACGGCTACGGACTCCTGCCACGCAACCACGTGGATGAGAAGCCAGCCATCGACCCCAAGCAAAAGGAAGGCATGATGCACGACTGCTGAATACAGAACCCTCACGGACGGCGATTATAAAAATACGCCGTCCGCCCCCATACCTAAATCCGACAACAAAGAACTTCGTATTATTAATACCTTTATATTATGACAGACATAACAAGAAGAGAATTCCTTAAGAGAGGAAGCGCCGCACTGGCAGGGATGATTATCGCCCCGAGCATTGTGCCCGCATCAGTGTTAGGCAAATCGCACGGCCACAAATCGCCAAGTGACAAACTGAACATTATGGCTGTAGGTATCGGAGGCCGCGGAGCCGCCGACCTGAGCGCTATGGAGACAGAGAACATCATTGCTCTGTGCGACTGCGACTGGAAGTATGCCGCTCATATCTTCGAGAAATATCCGAAGGCAGCCCGCTACAACGACTATCGCAAGATGTACGATGAGCAGTTGAAGTCGGCCGACGCCGTACTCGTAGCTACCGCCGACCACACCCACGCCATCATCGCAGCCGATGCCATCACGGCAGGCAAGCATGTGTACGTAGAGAAACCTATGACTCTCTACGCTTACGAGAGCCGTCTGTTGGCCAAGCTCGCCAAGAAATACAAGGTAGCCACCCAGATGGGTAACCAGGGTGCCTCAAGCAGCGGCACCCGCAAAGCCCTGAACTGGCTTTGGAACGGAGAGATTGGAGAGGTCACACGTATCGACTCCTTCACCAACCGTCCTATATGGCCCCAGGGTATGGCTGCTCCTAAGGAGAAGGTGGCCATTCCGTCGACGATGAACTGGGATGCCTTTATCGGTCCGGCTAAATACCGCGACTACAATCCCGCCTACACTCCCTGGAACTTCCGTGGATGGTGGGACTTCGGTTCAGGTGCTCTCGGCGATATGGCCAACCACATTCTGCAGGTTGCCTATCGCGGTCTTAACCTGGGTGCGCCCAGTGAAGTCATCGGTTCCTCCACGATGCTGATGACCGACGCATGCCCCTCGGCTCAAAAGATAACATACCGCTTCCCGGCACGTCCCAACATGCCTAAGCTGGCTATGCCCGCCTGCGAGCTCAATTGGTACGACGGTGGACTCAGGCCCAATCTGCCCATTGACATGCCTGCAGGGAAGAAGTTCGACGACAATGGAGTCACCGTGTACTACGGTACCAAGGATACTTTGGTCGTGGGCACCTACGGCTACGATCCGTTCCTTGTGTCAGGCCGCGACCCGAAGGTTCCCCAGCTGTGCCGCGTAGTGAAGGACGACAACCACCAGCAAGACTGGATTCGCGCCTGCAAGGAAAGCCCCGAGAACCGCGTCATGACGGAGTCCGACTTCAGTCTGTCAGGACCTCTGAACGAGATGATCGTGATGGGCGTTGCCGCAGTCAGACTGCAGGATCTGAACCAGTGGCTGAAGTGGGACGGTGAGAACATGCGCTTCACCAACATCCCGGCCAACGCTAAGATTCGCTCTGTCATCGAGGATAAATTCCATATCCACGACGGTCACCCCACCTTCGACCGCAAGTACAGCGACCCTGTCGACGCCAACGAATATGCCGAGCGCCTCATCAAGCCCGTCTATCGTGAAGGCTGGAAGCTGCCCGACATGCCCAACGTATAATTCATTACAAGCAAAGCTTCCGCCTGTCTGGTTCTATAGCCAGGCATTGGCGGAAGCCTTTCATTTTTTTCAACACTATGAGAAAGACCCTTATAGCTGCCGCTTTCATTCTGCTGGCAGCACACGCAGGCGCAGCAACCCCAAAGAAGACAGGAGGGGGCAAGACTGCCACAATCTATTGTTCACAAGGATTCCAAGGCCCTGAGAAATGGGATAAGCAAGTGTTTCCGGTTGACAACAACGGCTTCATCACCATCTTCGACGGCAAGGACTTCAGAGGATGGCGAGGCTATGGCGAAGAGAAGGTACCCTCGAAATGGGTAGTGGAAGACGGCTGCATCAAGTTCAATAGCCAAGCCAAAGGCAATGGCGGCGACATCATCTTTGCCCATAAATTCAAGAATTTCATTCTCGACATAGAGTGGAAGATATCAAAGGGAGGCAACTCCGGCATCTTCTATCTGGCTCAGGAAACAACCAACGACAAGGG
>OMVH01000235.1 GCA_900314365.1 uncultured Prevotella sp.
CAACGGCAAAGGGCGTTCGCCCTTGACGATGGCACAAAGGGTTTTCTTGGTTTTGATTATAAAACAAAGAACCAAAACCACAGGGGTTATCGGGTGAGCCGAATTACTATCTATTTTATGCACCGCAGGTGCAATTTTACGCGAAGCGATTTTCAATATTGACTGGCTTTGCCCCGTAGGGGTGAGGATAAATCTGCAGGATAGCCGTCGAGCTTGCTCGTAAGGCAATCCCGAAGATTTAGCCTCATAGCTCCTTTGGGAGCGGAAGCCTGTCAATGACTATTTTCCATCAACTTTTTCCTACATCAATCAGTTGTAATCCTTCTGGGGATGTTTGGGGTGACGCATTGACGAAGTCAAGAAACAGTGGTGTCAAGTATTTAGATTGGATTTTATTTGGTCGTTCAATTGAAATGTGGTAATTTTGCCGAATAAACAAAGGGTGGCAGTTTTAGCTCGAGAAAACAGCTCAAGTAGGCTGTTCACCTTTTACCGGAATGCAAGAAACAGACAAGGCTGAATCAACAAGCATGGCTTATGGGGCTGTATGAAGGAATTGCTCATCGCGTGGAATTAACGGTCAGCAGTAAAAAGGACATAGATTAGATGACGCACTCCATGCTGGATAGCAGGAATACGAATTCTACGGTCCGAGGAGAAGCACAGATTCCCCAGGACCACCAACAGCAAGTTGGAATAAAGACAAATGAGGTTGGAACAGTTACAGCAACAGTTTCAACGATAGAAGATTTGTCCCTGACCGGAGGTTCAGTAGCGTTAGAACGCGAAGCATTGGACCCAAGATGCCAGACGTGGAGTTATGTACATGTTCACAATAAAAGTGTTGACCAATTGGAGAAGGACAGTCACCAGTTTGAGGATGCCCCATCAGAGTGTTTTGTGCCCCGCACGCTCTATACGACGGTAAGAAAACCGGGAAGAACTGTGCGGGAAATAAGCAAGACTCAGTTGACAGTGGGTGGACTTGTCTTCTTTCGTGGGTTTCCCCAAGATATTCAGAGATACCTCCGGTCTCATTATGGAAATCTGTATCTCGTCAAAGACTCAGCCACCGGAAAGCCCGCCGTCATCCCGGATTCACAGATGAAGCCCTTCCAGAAGATGGTGCAGTTCGAGCCTTCACTCGTAAGAATCATGGACAAGCCCATCAGTTATTATGTCCAGGGTCACAAGCTTGTGCGAGTGCTCACAGGCATCCTCAAAGGACACGAAGGTTATATCGTACGAAAAGCAGGCGACCGCAAGTTGTTTATGCCTTTCGGCAATAAGACTATAGCCATCAGCAACATCCACTCTGAGCAGTTCGAGGAAGTATAGAAGTGTGCTCCCTAAAGATATATTGTTGCATAAAGATATGAACATATTAGACACTATACAGACAGAGATAAGCCAGCCGTTCTATCAGCAGAACTTTACAAACAATGGCCAACGCTTTGTTGCTTGGTACATGAGAAACATCCACCTTCTAGACCAGTGTCAGACTAAGGACGCAGTGACAGATGGTGCCAACGACAAGCAGATAGATGCCGTATATATTGACGAGGACGAACAAAAGATATACGTGGTGCAGGGCAAGTTCTACACCGGGGACAGTATCAATGCTGAGCCAGTGAGAGAAGTTATTTCCTCTTGGACACAGTTCTACGACTTATCCAAGCTACAAGAAAATGCCAACGAGAAATTGAAAACCAAGATAGCAGAGATAGCAAATGCTCTTGAGGACGACTCTTACTGTGTCTGTTTTGAACTCGTCACAACATCGATGTTCTCCTCAGAAGCTGAGAGAGATATAGAGATGTTCCAAACTCGGTTGTCTGAAAATGAAGACTCTGACTTTAATGCTATATTCAGCGCAGTCGATAAGGATGGACTTCAAGAATTGTACAATCGCGTCTTGGAAGAGACAAACCCTGTATTGAACTACACTGTAACTCTACCTCAAGGGAAATATCTCAATGCAGAAATAAGCCAAACCAAGGTTCTTATTGTGGCTATGCCTTTAAAAGAGTGTATCAAGTTGCCAGGTATTAAAGATGGTTCGCTGTTTCAGAAAAATGTACGCCAGAGCCTGGGTATCAACAATACTGTCAACAAGAAGATAAAGAAGACTATCAATGACCCAAATAAGTGTCATGACTTTTTCTTCTTCCACAATGGCATTACCGCTATCTGCAATAAGATGGAGAATATGGGCAATGACACATTTCGGTTCT
>OMVH01000076.1 GCA_900314365.1 uncultured Prevotella sp.
CCCTTCTCGCTCTCGTGCTTCGAAGATGCACGAGAGCGTAGCTAACTTCCAGGAAGAGGTTGGTTCATCTGCTCGCGGACAGCCACAAGATTTGCCCCTACATGGTATAATTAAGCTTCCGAAACTTGATTTTTTTATTTGCCATTCCCGATTGAAGACGAACTTCATGAAAAGCATAGAAGCTGGGTGACAGCCCAAAAGGCAATCCTTATTCTACCCCACCCAAAACACATGCACAACAAGTATTAAGATGAGTCATTTTAGTGCATTACAAAACGTTAAAATGTAAATATAGATTACCATTTTAGGCCTAAAAAACGGCCTTATTTCTCAGCAAATCGATTTTAGTCCCGAAATACGCGATTTTCAGAGTAGTTTGTAAACAACTACATATCAAGCGATTAGCATAAAACAGGTTTTCAGAAGCCTAATAAACACCCTCAAAACAGGGTCAAAAGCCCCATTTTTGGGGTTTGCAAACCTATGCTTTCAGGCGCTCGAAGTCCTATCTCGAGGCCCTCGAGGTCCAAGCACGAGGCGCTCGAAGTCCTATCTCGACGAAAAAACGACCAAAGTAGGGCTTTAGAGTTCCCAATCTTTCTCTATTTCGAGCTTTTTTGAGAGTCGGAAAATGTAAAGTACTTTCACAAGGAAAAAAGTTTTCCGAACCATTGCACACCTCATTCCCGAACAACGAAAAACAGTGATATTCGTGTCCCCTGAATCTCAATCCGCATCCGTGATTATTCTGCCGTCACCGTTTGCTAAATATTCCCGATTACAACACACCATTTGTATTCCGAACTCATCAGTCATCACCCTTCTCACGACATTCAATCATTCCGGTGCCGAAAAAACATTAATGTTACTTAATGAAACCTTCACGTCTTGTTCTTTTCAGGCATTATATCTTAATTTTGCAGCCTAATCTCAAATAAAATTCGCTCTATGCTCAACATGCGCTTAATAGGCCTCAGCTTATTACTCTCTTTGGCCCCTGCATCGAGGATGTATGCTCAAAGCGACGTACTTCCCCAGTCTTTAGCCAATCCCGATAACGAACCGGCTCCCGTCTTCCCGCTACCCTCCGACAGACAAATGAAATGGCAGGAGACCGAATTCTATGCCTTCTTCCACTACGGCATGAACACCTACACCGACCTCGAATGGGGTAACGGCGACGAGAACGAGGCCCTCTTTGCACCTACCTCCAAGCCCGACCCTATGCAGTGGCTGAAGGCCGTGAAGGCTGCAGGCATGAAGGGAGGCATCGCTGTGGTGAAGCATCACGACGGATTCTGCCTCTGGCCCACTGCCACCACCGGGCACAACATCACAAAAGCGGGAAACACGTACGGCCGCAACACAAACATCCCGCGCGACTTCGCTGCCGCTGCACGCAAGCTCGGAATGAAATACGGCTTCTACGTCTCGCCCTGGGACCGCAACAGCGCTTACTACGGCACCGACCGTTATGTCTCCGACGTTTTCCTGAAACAGTGTGCCGAACTGGCCAACTACGGCAACGACCAGTTTGAAATGTGGTTCGACGGCGCCAACGGCGGCTCGGGCTACTACGGTGGAAAGAAGACAACGGTGAAAATCGACCGTGAGACTTACTACGATGTACCCAACCTGCGCGACTCCATCCACAAGGTGTGTCCCAATATCATTCTCTGGGGAGTAGGTGGCGAAGCGCGATGGATTGGCAACGAAAGCGGATGGGCCGGCGAGACCAACTGGAGTCCCGAAGAGCGAGGCTACTCGCCTGAGGGCAACGGCATGTATGGCACCATGAACGGATGGTATTGGCTGCCGGGCGAAAGCGATGCCAAATTCACGGACAAAGGCTGGTTCTGGCACTCCGGACAGAAGTCACTCACACCAGAGCGCACCTTCCAGATGTACCTCGAAACCGTGGGACGCAACTCAACACTGATACTCAACTGTCCGCCCGACCGCAGCGGACGACTTCCCAAGGATGAAGTAGAGAGCCTGAGCCGCTTCGGACGGCTGCTCCGTGAACGGTTGGGCAACAACCTCGCGCTGAAGGCCAAGGTGGAGGCTTCGACCGTAAGGCCTGCCGGTGCTAACCGCAACTACAAAGCCCGAAACCTCGCCGACGGCAATGCCTCTACTTACTGGTGCGCCCCCGACGGTACCACCAAGGCCACCCTGACACTCAGCTGGGAGAAGCCGCAGACCGTGCGCTACGTAGCCTTGCAAGAGTACATCCGACTGGGGCAGCGCGTGAAGTCGTTCGTCGTCGAGACCTCTGCCGATGGCATCAACTGGGAGAAGCGTGGCGGCGACATTCCTACCACCACCATTGGCTACAAGCGCATTCTGCCTCTCAACGGCTCTACCGTCAACAGCTTTGGCGACGGTTACCGCGTGAAAGCCCTGCGCGTGACCCTCACCGATGCCAAAGCCTGCCCTACCCTTTCTGAGATAGCAGTTTATTGAACCTTCTAACAAGCATCCACAGCAATGAACACTTCTATATATATAAATAGGTATATAAGCTTTCTTCTTCTCGGCTTCCTCTCCCTCTCAGGCCTGCGGGCCTCGGCAGCCGAAACCTCCGACAGTCTGCAATGGAAAGGCCTCGGTGTCTATGACACCTGGGAGCACTCACCCTTTATGACGGGAAAACTCAGAGGAAATGTTAAGGCAGAGCAGGGAACCATCGCTTTCCAGCGGTCACGCTACGGCTCCAACACCTACGGTCTGCGCATAGACCTCAGCAAGCCTTTCGAGCTCACACCTCAGCTGAAGTATGTCCACGTGCGCATCCTTAAACCCAAGGCGGGCCGCACCATGCTCATCGGACTTGGCAAACGCCACGACCGCCCCGGACAGAGCGAACGTACAGAGCAGTTCTGGGTGTATTCCACACAGGAGGTCACACCGGGACAATGGACCGATGCGGTATTTCTGGTAAAGGGTGCCGGAGGTGTTGACATCCACAGTCTTGTGGTGGTTCCCGACTGCGAATCAACGCACGACCTCAACTCAGACTTCATAGCTTACATTGGTTCGATGGCTGTAAACGGCAATCCAGTCTCTGCCACCCTCACTACCAGCTATCCGCTCTCCTTTGCTCCCGAAGGTGCCACCGTTCCGGCTTCAGAGGGCATACAGACCGTGAATGCAGGGAATATTGAACTGAATGTACAGAAGCCTGCCACAAGCTCACTGCCCCGCTACACCGCTCTTCTTGACAGTGCCATCGACGCAACCCCCGGCAGCCACCTCGTCTTCTCCGTCAATGGGCAGCCGGCTGGCAAGGAGTCGGTGAGTGTAGACCTCAACCGCGACGGCCGTTTCTCGGCTTCAGAATGCTTCGACGGCACATTAGATGTACCAGCCTCAACAGCCTACGGCTACTACCGCGTACGCATCCAGCACGGTCAGGCTGTTGCCGACACCCGTCTGAATGTTCACCCACAGACGGTCACAGTCAATCAGGAAGGACGCAACGGCGAAGTCGTCATGGCCAACGGACAGGCGCTGTCAGCACTCAGCATGCCGTATGGAAAGGCCATCACGGTCAAGGTAGTACCATCGCACGGTTTCACGTTCAGTGGTGTCCGTGTGCGCTACGGTTACAACCTCACCGGAGAGCAACTCCAGCACGGTACGCCCCAGTACGTCGACCGTATCCTTCCACGCTCGGCTTTCAACAGTAAAGGGGTGGGTACGATTCCCGAAGAATTAATTCGAGGCGATGTAGTAATTGAAGGTCTCTTTGTCAGCAAATAACATTAAAGGAGCCACAACTGCCGTTAAGAATACTCCGGCATTGTGGCTCAAACTTATTGAAATAATCGCATAATTTAGTTAATTTTAATCAGTTATAATTTATTAACTAAGTTATTGCGGATAGTTCTTAAATTGGTTAATAAATTTGTAGCGATTTAGTTTATTATCGTTACTAATTTATGAACATCTCAATGAAACGATGGCAGACATCGCGCGCCAAGCGTGCATCTGTCAGGAAGCTAAGCTTTCTCTTTTTAGGGGGCGTAGCCTTTATGGTTCCCCCAGCCGTAGCAAATGCCGGCATCCCCTCCCAGGAAATAGGGCAAACCCAGCAAACCGTCCGGGGCACAGTCGTGAGCAGCACCGGCGAGCCTCTCGTGGGTGTTGTGGTAAAAGCTAAGAACCAGACCAGCGGAGGAGCCGTCACCGACATTGATGGCAACTTCAGCATCAAGGTTGCCTCGGGCACACCGCTCGTATTCACCTACATCGGTTACAACACTCAGACAGCCAATGCCACTGATGGTATGAAGGTGACTCTGGAGGAGTCTTCACAGAGTATCAACGAAGTGGTAGTCGTGGGTTACGGTACTCAGCGCAAGGCTAATCTCACTGGTGCTGTGGCACAGGTCAGTGGCGAGGTACTCGACAACCGCCCCATCAGCGACATCGGACAAGGACTTCAGGGTGTGGTACCTAACTTGAACATCACCATGAACGCCGGTGGTGCACCGGGTGCAGGGTCTTCGTTCAATGTCCGTGGAACTACTTCTCTCAACGGTGGCAGTCCGCTCGTCTTGGTGGATAACGTACAGATGGACGCCAACCTCGTCAATCCTGCCGACATCGAATCGATAACCGTTCTCAAGGACGGTGCCTCAGCAGCCGTCTATGGTGCAAGGGCTGCCTACGGTGTCATCCTTATCACTACGAAGCAGGGCAAGGCAGGAACGAAGCCCCGCGTTTCGTTCAACACGTCGCTCTACTGGCAGAAGCCGGCCGTGGAGATGCACAATGTGAACTCCACCGACTACCTCACGATGGCCGACATCGCCTATCAGAACAGCGGCGGTAGCGGTCACCTCTTCAACGATCTCGTGTACAAATACGCCGAGGCTTATGCTAATGGCACCTACGACTCAACGGTGTTCTTCGACCCCAGCTACAGCTCCTACAAATATGGCTACTGTGGCAACACCGACTGGTGGGACGAGATCTACAAGACTTCGTTCTCGCAAATCTACAATGCCAGCATCAGCGGCGGCAGCGAGCGCACACGCTACTATGCCTCCTTCGCAGCCAATAACGAGGGCGGTATCCTGAAGGCCGTCGACGAGAAATACAAGAAATACAACACCAACATCAATGTTTCGACCGACGTTACCAAATGGATGAACGTCTCGGCAAAGGTGAGGCACACCTACACTTCCGAGATTCACCCCACCGGCGGTACCACGGCCATGAACAGTACAGCCTACTCCGGACTCTCTGCCTACTCGGGCATGATGAAGTCCGACCTTAGCCCGCTGATGCCCGTGAAGCACCCCGACGGCCACTATGCCGGACAGGGCGACTACACCAATCCCGTGGCCATCCAGGCTCAGGGCGGTAACGCCAGGACCAAGCAAAACGACCTGTGGCTCACCGGAGCCTTGAAGCTCACCCCCGTGAAGGGCCTCACCGTCAATGCTGACTACACCTGGAACTACTACGGCTCGCATGCCAACCAGCACGTGCGCAATTTCTACGACTACACCGCTGTGGCCGGAACAGAGAACTACTACCCCTGGACAAACCCCAGCAGCGTGACTCTGGTCTACTACAACGATTACTATACGGCCTTCAACGCCTATGCCGAGTATGCGCTCTCCTTAGGCGAAGGCACACATAACATGAAGTTCATGGCAGGTTACAACCAGGAGAAGAAGCACACCACCTACAGCTATCACGGCCGCAAGAACCTCATCGACTCTGAGAACCCCGCTATCAACGAGGCTACGGGCGACATGGCGATGAACGGCAGCGAAAGCCAGTGGGCCGTGAACGGTCTTTACGTGCGTGCCAACTACGACTATAAGAGCCGCTATCTCTTCGAGTTCGACGGCCGCTACGACGGTTCGTCGCGCTTCGCCAAGCACCATCGCTACGCCTTCTTCCCCTCAGCATCGGCTGCATGGCGCCTGTCCGAGGAGCCCTTCATGGCCTCTACCCGCAGCTGGCTCGACAACCTGAAGGTGCGACTCTCCTACAGTTCCTTAGGCAACCAGGTGGTAACGGGCGACTTCCCCTATCTGGCTACTTACGGCATCAACTCCAAGTACGGTGCCATCCTTGGAGGTTCGCTGCCCGTGGCCATTACTGCTCCAGGACTCGTTAGCTCGGGCTTTACCTGGGAGACCGTACGCCAGTTCAACGTCGGTGCCGATGCTACCCTGCTCAACAACCGTCTGAACTTCACTTTCGACTGGTATCGCCGCGACACCCGCGACATGCTCACCTCGGGCGAGGTGAAGCCTGCTGTGCTCGGTGCCTCCGTACCCCGCGAGAATGCTGCAAACCTGAAGACCACCGGATGGGAGCTTTCTGTGGAGTGGAACGACAGGCTTGACTTCGGACTCACCTACCACGTGAAAGGTGTGCTGAGCGACTATCAGTCGACCATCACCAAGTACAACAACCCCACGGGGCTTATCTCGCAGTACTATGTGGGCCGCAAGATAGGCGAAATCTGGGGCTACGTTTCCAACGGTCTCTTCCAGAGTGACGAGGAGGCAGCCAACCATGCCGACCAGTCCTACCTCTACGGAGGCAAGTGGGGCGCAGGCGACGTGAAGTACGAGGACCTCAACAACGACAACAAGATTAATATTGGCGACAACACACTCTCCAACCCCGGCGACCGCAAAATCATCGGCAACTCCACTCCCCGCTACGCCTACGGTATCACAGCAGGCTGCGAGTACAAGGGCTTCGACTTCAACATGTTCTGGCAGGGTGTGGGCAAGCGCGACTACATGCTCGGCGGTGCTTCCTTCTGGGGCTTCACCAACAGATGGCAGACTCCCACCAAGGGTGCCCTCGACTACTGGACGGAAACCAACACCGGTGCCTATTTCGCCAAGCCGGGATGGGCTAACGGCGGCAACCGTCAGACCAGCTCACGCTATCTCCAGGATGCCTCCTACTGCCGTCTGAAGAACGTCACACTCGGCTACACGCTCCCGCAGAATCTCACCAGCAAGTGGGGCATCTCCCGCCTGCGCTTCTACGTGGAGGGCGAGAACCTCTTCACTATCACCTCTCTCTTCGAAGGTTTCGATCCCGAGACTCTCAGCAACCTCACCTACCCTATCAACAAGAAGCTGGCTCTGGGACTCAATCTCACATTCTAAACAACCCCACATAACAAAGAAGATATGAAAGTCAAGCATATTACATTCGCACTGCTGTCGGCCTCGTTGCTCACGGCTTGCGACGTGACCGACCTGAAGCCGCTCGACAGCTTCACCGACGAGTCATACTGGAACACCACCAACGACCTGAAGCTCTACGCCAACGGCCTCTATGGCATTCTTAGCAGTCCGTCGGCAACACTCGACAATGTGAGCGACAATATTGTCACCTCCGACTACAGCACCTATCTCTTCGACGAGCAGACAGTGCCCTCGGAGGCAAGCTCGAGCAACGGGTGGTACTGGAACGACATACGCAGCTGCAACTACTTCCTGCAACGCTATCAGAAGGTGCAGGGCACGGAGGCTGAGATCAACAAGTACGTGGCCGAAGTGAGATTCTTCAGAGCCGTGCTCTACTTCGACAAGATAAAGATGTTCGGCGATGTTCCTTACTACGACAAGGACCTTCAGACCAACGACGATGCTGAGCTCTACAAAGCCCGTGACCCTCGCGACACGGTACTCCAGCATATCATCGACGACCTCGACTTCGCCATCCAGTGGTTGCCCGAGAAGAGCGCCTCTGAGAGTGGTCGCCTCAACCGCGATGCTGCCCGCCTGCAGCTGGCACGCGTTTGCCTTCACTACGGTACCTATAAGAAATACCACAATGAGACCGAAGGCTCCACGCTCACTTCCACAGCTCTGCTGACACGTGCTGCCGAGCTCACGCAGACACTGATGGACTCCGGCAACTACGAGATTGTGAAGGGGGCCGACACGGGAGCCAGCCAGATGTCCTATGACGGCTATCCACTCTACTACTCCAACCTCTTCACTCAGGAGGACCTGAGCACCAACAAGGAGTGCATCCTGGCCCGCTTCTATGAGAGCGGAGTGTTGCAGCACCAGCTGGGACGTCAGGCCGGCCAAAGCGGTGCCGGACTCTCGAAAGACTTTGTGGAGTCGTTCCTCATGAAGGACGGTACACCTATTTATAATGAGGGCTCGGGCTACAAGGGCGATGAGGACCTTGAGGATGAGCTGGCCGGACGCGACCCGCGTATGTATCAGGTGGTGGAGAACGACCATCGTCCCTTCTACGTGCAGAATGGAGCACGCGTCACCAACCCCGCAATCAACCGCGTGGGAGCTACGGTGGGTGTTACGGGCTACGAGTTTGTGAAGTACCGTTCGGCCGACACCAAGCAGCAGGAAGCTAACAACTCCACCTTCGACTGGTTTGTCTACCGTTACGCTGAGGCACTGCTCATCAACGCCGAGGCCAACGCTGAGCTTGGCAAGTGCACGCAGACCGTGCTCGACAACACCATCAACAGGTTGCGTGACCGTGTTGACATGGCTCATCTCACTGTTAACCCAGTGGCCGACGCACGTCCTATCAACTACGGCTACACCATCTCGAACCTGCTCTATGAGATTCGCCGGGAGCGCCGCATCGAACTCATCGGTGAGGGATTCCGCTTGGACGACCTCAAGCGCTGGAATGCTATGAAGCTGCTGGAGAACCCCAAGACGATGCTCGGCATACGCATCACCGACAAGTCGAAGGCCGTATTCCCCGATGGCACCTTCGACGAGAGCACCGGCCGCCCCGTGACCACCTACGACGGTAACTCCTATCTCTACCAGTACAAGAGCTCGAAGAGTCTCACCGATGCTAAGCGTGCCTGGTCGAGCACTGACCGCCGCTGGCTCTACCCCATCCCCACCAACGAGCTCACACTCAACAAGAATCTGACACAGAATCCCGGCTGGGAACAATAAGGGTGGAAATGGAATAAAGATTAGCAAAAATCCTCTTTGTAAGGGCGGCTTCCAAATCAAGGGAAGCCGCCCTTATTCATTACTCTTGTTTCGGAAGTAAAATAAAAACGCACGCCTCGAGGGGTATCAGTTGTCAGAAAGATGACATTACAGAAAGATTGCCTCAACCAATTGGTCAAACATATATTTGCCAAAGGGACAACAATTGTTAGGCTAATTGGCTTTTGAAGCACACAGACTATATGGCCATCCACGGGCAGAAGAATCAACCTCTAGTATTGGTATAACGCCTTTTGTAAAGCCTCTATCAAACGGCCAAAAGGACAAATTTTCACTGCAAAGCTATATTTTGATATCCATCGCATTAGAAATCACGTTCCGCAAGCGCTTATGCTCTTTCTGAGTGTTGGTGTCTTGCTGATGGATACCGATTGTTTCGAGGCAAGAGAGCTCCAAATGGAGAGAGTGTGCAATGGAAAACTTTGATTTTT
>OMVH01000301.1 GCA_900314365.1 uncultured Prevotella sp.
TGCTTGCCGATTCCCCATCCGTCGAGAATCATCAGTAAAGCTTTCTTTGCCATAATGTATCTATGATGATAATGTATATGTATCTTGGGTGCAAAGTTACTCGTTTTGAGCCACTTCGCAAAGAAAAGACATCTAAAGAAATATAAAAGGCCGGCACTCTTCTTTGAATGCCGGCCTGTTTATGCGGTTGTGGCTGATAATCCAATAGTGGATTCTGGTCTGTCGGAATCAGCCTACCTTTATCTCGCGCTGTACCTTCTGCTCGTCCTGACCCACCTTGGGCAACTCTATGTAGAGTACTCCGTTTTCTACTTTGGCGGAAATGGAATCCCTCTCAACATCATCGGGCAGAACCAGTGTTTGCTCGTATTGGCTGTAGGCGAACTCGCGGCGAAGGTAATGGGCCTTCTCATCTTTCTCCTCATTGTTTTGCTTCTTTTCCATGCGGACCTTCAGATTGCCATCGGCATCCACAGTCACTGTAAAGTCGTCTTTCTTGAGGCCTGGGGCTGCAAGTTCTACTACGTATTTCTTGTTTTTCTCTATCACGTTGATGGCGGGGGCGGTAGCGTTGGCGCGCGGCATGAAATCAGTATTGAAGAAATCATCGAATGCGTCGGGTAACCAACTGTTTCTCTGCATAGTGGGTAACATAATCATAGTCTTCTATTTTTTTGTTGTTAATATTCTGTTATGCGGGCTGTGCTTTCGCACTGCTTTTCACCTTTTCTTTTGCAAGGAATATACCAACAAGAAGTTTATGTCATCTTGTCTGTTTTTACTGACATTGTGTCTGTACTTCGTTAATGTAAAAAGGGCCGGACCGCTAATGAGGTCCAGCCCGTACGTTACTCCTTCAGAAGAGTTCCCGTCAGTTCTTCATCATCTCTTCGACAGCTCTTTCGAGTTGTCTGTCGTGTCCTGAGAGATAATCTTCAGGTGTATTGTAGACGACGATGTCCGGATCGAGTTGTTTGTTCTCAGCGTAGTGTCCTTCCATATCCATGCACCCCACTTGAGGTATACCGAATACGAGCGAGGAGTCCATGAGGCGTTCCCACCAGACGGCAGTCATTGTTCCTGCCATAGGAGCTCCTATCAGTTTCCCTATTCCGAGAGCCTTGTAGGTAAGTGGGAATCCGTGTCCGTTACTGTAGTCATCCTCGCACATGAGAACGCACGAAGGCTTCACCCATTTGTTCCAGGGATCGTAGCCCACGTAACGTCCACGGGGCATGAACCTCTGATACTCTTTGCCACTGAGCAGCGTGCAGAGGTCGTCGTGGAGCCATCCTCCACCGTTGTGACGCTCATCCACAATGACAGCCTTGCGGCGCCGGTTCTTGTCGCTCAGTAGCTCGGAGAACACTTGTCGGAAGCTTTCGCTGTCCATAGCTCTGACGTGGACGTAGGCTAATTGTCCGTGGCTCAGACTGTCCACGAGTTGCCGGTTGCGTTCCACCCAACGCTTGTAGAGCAAGTCCATCTGTTGGCCGTAGCTGATAGCCTTTACGATGACGTCAGTACTTTCGCCCTTGCCCGGTATTTTCACCGTGAGTCTCACTTTGCGTCCGGCCTTGCCGTCAAGCATGTGGCTGTAGTCTTTGTCCTTCAGAATCTTCTCTCCATCAATAGCCTCAATGATGGTGCCGGGTACTACTTTGCTGTCGATGAGCGTGAGCGGTCCGCCCTTCAGGATTCCCTTGATGCGAAGCCCGTCGCCCTCATACGTAGAGTCATAGAAGAGTCCAAGCATGGCAGTTGGGAAGGAAGGGCCGGGAGCATAGTAGCGTGCTCCTGTATGAGAGACATTGAGCTCGCCGAGCATTTCGGAGAGCATCTCAGAGAAGTCGTAGTTGTTGTTGATGTAGGGCAGGAACTTCTCATATTCCTGTCGGTAGTAGTTCCAGTCAACTCCTTGCAGGTTAGGGTCATACAGTTTGTCTTTTACTTGTCTCCAGACGTGGTCGAAGAGGTAGGCGCGCTCCTTATAGGGCTGGTAATTGAAGCGTGCTTCGAAGTCAATGTTTTTTTGTGAACCTGCTGAGGCATTGATTTGCTTGATACTGCCTCCGGAGCAGAGGTAGAGGAACTTGAAGTCTTTATCGGGAACCATCTCGCCGCCGCCCACGTTTTTCATTACTATTTGTGTGCGGTTCTCCTTGAGGTCGTGCTTCCACAGGTCGTATCCTCCTTCAAATGCTGCTTGATAGTAAAGTGTTTCTCCCTTCGGATCGAGAACGAAATCGCCTAAGCGCGAGCTGTTTACTGTGAGTCTGATTACCCGGTCGCGGCAATTCACCGTGTCCAATGCCAGTACAATGGGTTTGGGCTCCTCTTTCTTTTTACTGACGTCGACGGGTTCCTTGTCTTTCTTGTCCTTCTCAACTTTCTGCTGTTCCTCAAGTCGCGCACGGTCCTCCTTATTCATACGGAACTTCTCGTAGGCGCCGAGATCGAAGAACATGATGTAGGCATCACTTTCCGATCCCCACGACCCGTGACTTCGGAAGCCTGCGCGGTCGCTTTCGAAAATCATGGCCTTGCCTCCAAGAACCCATTTGGCGTTGCCGTCGCTGTATCCGCTTTGTGTGAGGTTCGTCACCTTACCGCTTCCGTCGGCCGGTACCAGAGCCACGTCCTTGTTGTTCCATCCACCGTAGCCTATGTAGTCGGCAAGCAGCCATCGGCTGTCGGGACTCCAGCAGAAGTTCACGTCACCGTCGGAGTAGGAGTAGTTGTAGCGTCCGTCAAGGAGCGTTCGCACCTTATGACTTTTTACGTCGACGGCGCGCAGGGTTGTACGATTTTCCAGGAAGGCCACGCTTTTGCCGTCGGGACTATATGAGGGTTGGAACGAGGTGCTGTCCGACTTTACGAGTTGCTCCTCTTCGAGTTCTGTGGCGTAGGTGAACAGCTTCTCGTCGCTCTTCTTGATGGTTGATTTGTAAATCTGCCAGAGTCCGTTACGCTCCGACGCGTAGACGATGCTGCGCCCGTCGGGAGCAAAGTCGATGCTGCGTTCTTGCTCTGGCGTGTCGGTTACCTGCTTCGTTGTGGTGTAGTCGACGGATGTGACATAGACATCACCGTGGAGTACGAAAGCCACTTCCTTTCCGCTTGGCGAAACCTTCACCTCGGTAGCACCGTTGCGATAGATTTGGCGGATGAGCTGGTCGTCGTAGCTGTCAGTAGTTATTGAGACGCTGATGCGTTGGGGATCGCTTCCTTCCTTCATGGTATAGAGCTCGCCGTCGTAGCCAAAGCAGAGTGTCCCGTTATGGGCTACAGACAGAAAGCGTACCGGATTCTTGGCGAAATGCGTCAGCTGGGTCTGCTGGCTGCCGTCAAGACTTCGCTTCCACACGTTGAATGTGCCGTCGGCCTCGCTGAGATAGTAGAACGATTTTCCGTCGGAAGCCCATACGGGATTGCGGTCCTCGCCCTTGAAGTCAGTGAGCCTCCGGTAGCTCCCCTTGCTGTAGAGCCAAATATCGCGTGTGATGGGCGACTGATGATGCTTGCGCATCTGGTCTTCATAGCCTTTCACATCGTGATAGATGACATCACCGGCCGCGTTGATGTCGAGACTGTTCATCGGCGTCTCATTCCATATTTTCGGTCTGTTGCCTGTAGTGTCGACGACGAATACCTGGTGGAACTGTGAACTCGGGAAGATGATAGATTTCTCCGACGGCATGCCCATGGTGTTGTAGAGCACATGCCCGCCGTCGAGCCAGCGCACAGGCACTCCTCCGTTTGTAGAGCGCGTGAGCTGTTTGGGTGTGCCACCGCGTCGGCTCACCATCCAGACATTGAAACTTCCCTCGCGTTTGGATGTGAAGGCTATCCATTTGCTGTCGGGGCTCCATACTGGATAGTTGTCGAAGGCCGGATTAGACGTGATTTGCGTGGCACTGCCTCCTGTCACGGGTACCGTGAAGATATCTCCCTTGTAGGCGAAGGCAATGGTGGTGCCGTCGGGGGAAATCGCACAGTTGCGAAGCCACAGCGGCCTGTCGGAAGCTGAGGCTGTGAGAATGGCCAGTAAGGCCAAAGCTAAAAAGAACGAGAGTCTTTTCATCATATTGTTTTTTTTGTTTGGTTTCTTTTCATAAAGGTGCCAACGGTAGGAGTTGCCCTTTCAGGGGCGGTGTACGACTCGGTCGAATTGCGAGAAACTGCCGTCGGCCTTCTTATCTATTATCTGTGGCACAGTATGCCTCGTGCATACAAATAGAAGTAGTGGGTTCATATTATGATATATAGGAAACATTTGCAAAGATACAACAATTTTATCTTTTCCGTTGCCTTTGCTCCACTTTTATACACTAACTTTGCAGGCTGATGAAAAAGTTATTATTTGTTTTTCTATTTTCCTTCGCCATTGCGGTGTCTGCTCAGAAGCAGGAGCCTGCGGTGTGGCAGGAACGCTGGCTCACTACATGGGCCACGGCTCAACAGACCCCTGTAAGGAGCTATATGCCTTATAATAATGAGATGACTTTCCGCTCTGTCCGCCAGATAGTAAAGGTTTCGGCCGGTGGCAATATGGTAAGGCTTGAGCTCTCAAATGAACTCAGCAGCGAGCCTGTGGAAATACGTTCGGTCTATATCGCGAATGCCAAGGAAGGGTGGGAGATCGAGCCCAAGAGTGCGCGCTATCTGAACTTTCATGGGCGTGAGCGTGTGGTGATAGAGCCGGGCAAGGCAGTCATCTCCGACGCTGAGCATTTCGACCTTAGGCCTCTCCAGCTTTTGGCTATTACCATCAATTACAAGAAGGCACCCAAGGAGCCTACTGTGCACATGGGTTCCCGTACAACAAGCTATATCCTGAAAGGCTATAGCAATCCTGAGATGAGTTTCGCCAATTCGTTCCGCTATGAGAAGTGGTTCAACATAGCCTCTGTCGACGTTGTCAACTGTTCCGAGCCGGGTATTGCCATCATCGGGAACAGCATCACTGACGGTAAGGGCTCTACCACTGACAAGCAGAATCGCTGGCCTGACGAGATGAGCAAATATCTTAATAGTCCCTCGTCGCCACTCCTTCATAGCTTCAAGGAGGTGCCCCATTGTGCTGTGCTCAACCTCGGCATCGGCAACAACAGAGTGCTCAGCGTCGGTTATGGGAAACCCGCAGTAGAGCGTTTCGGACGTGATGTGCTGGCTCAGCGCGGCGTCAGAGCTGTCATCGTCTTTGAGGGTATCAACGATTTGGGTACGAGCCGTGAGCCCCTGACAACGGCCCGCCGGCTCATAGAGGCCTACAAGGGAATGGCCGAGAAAGCTCATCAGCGGGGCTTGCGCGCCTATATAGCTACCATTACTCCCTGTAAGGGGAGTGGCTATTTCTCTTTAGGGCGAGAGGCTGCAAGGCAGGCCGTGAATGCGTGGATAAGAAACAACAAGGACTATGACGGGGTTATCGATTTCGATGAACTGATGCGCGACCCAGCCGATAAGCTCCAGTTGAGGAGGGAGTGGCAGAGCGACTGGCTCCATCCTAATCCGCAGGGCTATGTGGCGATGGGGCGGTTTGCAGCCGAGTTCATCGTCAAGCAGATTGGTGAGCATCGGTTTTGAAAGCAGTTCACAGGGTCAAACATATGTCGTTCATTTGGCCGACATATGTTTGACCAATTAGCCGATGAAGAGTTTGACTATTGTTTTATCTTTCTAACAAATTGATAGGGTGTTCAATATAGTGTACCCAAATTTCGTTATTTTTCAACAACCTTTTTCTTCCACGGAACTACATGTATCTTCCCAAATTGCAATCAGCATTCGTGCTGAGTGGACAGCCCTGCCATTTTTAGATGGAAAAGGGAAAGGAAAATGGTCATGCACAGGCTTTGGCCCCGCAGGTTGAGCCTCAGAGCTCCATTGGGAGCGTAAGCCTGTACATGATTTTCCATTA
>OMVH01000113.1 GCA_900314365.1 uncultured Prevotella sp.
GAAATCCATTCTACATTCGCAGCTTGCGGACGGCCACAAGGGCCGCGCCCTGCAGTGGATATTTGAGGACGGACTCTAACCTGGTAATCTGTGGCACCTGCTCTGACTGATTCTATTTATTATGTGAAAATTTGGACGTCAAGAGTACCATGAATTCGAAGTTAGACAAATGGACAACAATTGTTAGACAATTAGACACCCTTCGCCATTGCATAAAATCCTCATCTAAGTACAACGAATCAAGTACTATAGGCCGCAAAGAAAGAAAAGGGAAACCTCCGCACCGCATTTCAAAAACTTTTAGTAACTTTGGGCGCTATAAATCATACATTATGGAAGAATCAATACAGCAAATCGGGCAACGGCTGCGCGGCTTACGCGACGTGCTCGGCATCTCGGCCGAAGAGGTGGCTGAGCTTTGCGGCATCACCTTGGAACACTATCTGAAGATTGAGGACGGCGAGGCCGACCCGGGTGTCTACCGCCTCTCCAAGATAGCCAAGCGCTACGGCATCGACCTCAACGTACTGCTTTTCGGCGAAGAGCCGCGCATGAGCAGCTATTTCGTCACACGCAAGGGGCAGGGACTTTCTGTGAACCGCCGCAAGGACTACGGCTACCAAAGTCTGGCCAGTGGCTTCCGCGGACGCAAGATGGACCCTTATATGGTGAAAGTGGACCCCATGCCCGACGGCGAGAATCACAACAAAAACTCACACGAGGGACAGGAGTTCGACATGGTGGTGAGCGGACAACTCGAAATCACTATCGGCGAGCGTGTGCTCACACTCAATCCCGGCGACAGCATCTACTTCGACTCCAACAGCCAGCACTGCATGCGCGCCTTGGGCAATGAGTCCTGCCAGTTCCTGTGTGTTATCATATA
The DNA here is from genome assembly GCA_900314365.1 of uncultured Prevotella sp. Lineage (GTDB taxonomy): Bacteria > Bacteroidota > Bacteroidia > Bacteroidales > Bacteroidaceae > Prevotella. The sequence goes on from OMVH01000113.1 coordinate 887, forward strand.
AAATAGGTATAGTTATGATAGAGAGATTTCTTACGCAGACCCGCTTCACCTCTGAGGAGGACTTTAAGCAGAACCTGCATTTCAAAGTGCCCGAGGACTTCAACTTCGCCTATGATGTGATGGACGAATGGGCACGCATTAAACCCGACAAGGTGGCGCTGCTCTGGACGAGCGAGCGCGGCGAAGAGGTGAAAGCCACTTTCAAGGACCTCAAGGAACAAACCGACCAGGCTGCTGCCTATCTGCAGAGCTTGGGCATCGGCCACGACGACAAGGTGATGCTCATCCTCAAGCGCCATTACCAGTGGTGGCTGTCGATGCTGGCACTCTGCAAGCTCGGTGCTGTGGCCATTCCGGCCACCCACATGCTTACGGCTAAAGACATCGTCTACCGCAACCAGCGAGCCAGCGTGAAAGCAATTATCTGCTGCAACGACACCTATGTCACCGAGCAGATAACCGAAGCCATGCCCGAGAGCCCTACGGTGAAACAGCTCATAGCCGTCAACTCCATGGTGGAGTTCAGCAAGCCTGTTCCCGAAGGATTCCACGACTGGCACAACGAATGGACGAAAGCTCCGAAGTTCGTTCGCCCCGAGCACGTCAACACCAATGAGGATACGATGCTGATGTACTTCACGAGCGGAACCAGCGGCGAACCGAAGATGGTGGCACACGACTTCCTCTACGCTCTCGGACATCTCACAACGGGAGTCTACTGGCACAACCTCAGCGAGGACAGCATCCACCTCACGGTAGCCGATACCGGTTGGGGCAAAGCCGTATGGGGAAAGCTCTACGGGCAGTGGTTCGCCGGGGCTACCGTGTTCGTATTCGACCACGAGAAGTTTACAGCCGAAAAGATTATGCGGGCCATGGAGAAATACCATGTCACATCGTTCTGCGCACCACCGACCATCTATCGCTTTATGATACAGGAGGACTTCTCGAAATATGACCTCTCCTCACTCAAATACTGCACTACGGCCGGTGAGGCCCTGGAGCCTGCTGTCTACGAGAAATTCCGTGAGATAACGGGCATCAAGATGATGGAAGGCTTCGGACAGACCGAGACCACCATGACCCTCGGCACCTTCCCCTGGACGGAGCCTAAGCCCGGAAGCATGGGAAAGCCAAACCCGCAATACAATATCCGGCTGCTCAAACCCGACGGCACTGACTGCGAGGAGGGCGAGAAAGGAGAGATATGTGTCGACACGCGCAACGGCAAGCCCATAGGACTCTTCAAAGGCTACTATCGCGATGAGGAGCTCACGCGCAAGGCTTGGCACGACGGTATCTACCATACGGGCGACCTGGCATGGCGCGACGAGGACGGCTATTACTGGTTTGTAGGCCGTGCCGACGACGTCATCAAGAGCTCGGGCTACCGCATCGGTCCGTTCGAAGTAGAGAGCGCACTGATGACGCATCCCGCCGTGGTGGAGTGCGCCGTCACGGGAGTTCCCGACAAGGTGAGAGGAATGGTAGTGAAGGCTACCGTGGTGCTGGCCAAGGACTGGAAGGACAAAGCCGGAGACGACCTCGTGAAGGAACTCCAAAATCACGTGAAGCATGAGACCGCACCTTACAAGTACCCTCGCGTGGTGGAATTTGTCGACGAGCTGCCCAAGACCATCAGCGGGAAGATACGCCGGGTGGAGATAAGAGAGAAAGACCGACTGAAAAAATAGAAACACAGTACGACATGAATACCTTTTTCAATGTAGCAGACATCGGTGACCTCGGCCAGGCGCTGCAGGAAGCCAAGGAGGTGAAGGCCAACCGATTTGGATACCAACAACTGGGCAAGAACAAGACCTTGCTCATGATATTCTTCAACAACTCGCTGCGCACGCGCCTCAGCACACAGAAAGCAGCTATGAACCTCGGCATGAATGTTATCGTGCTCGATGTCAACGCAGGTGCCTGGAAGCTGGAGACTGAGCGTGGCGTCATCATGGACGGCGACAAGAGTGAGCATCTCCTGGAGGCTATCCCCGTGATGGGATGTTACTGCGACATCATCGCTGTACGTTCCTTCGCCGGCCTCAAGGACCGCGACTTCGACTATGCAGAGACCATTGTCAACCAGTTCGTGAAGTATTCCGGACGGCCCGTCGTTGCTATGGAGACCGCCACCGTACATCCACTGCAGGCTTTCGCCGACACCATCACGATAGCCGAGAAATGGCATGAGCTGGGCCACACCCGCAGGCCTAAGGTTGTGATGACATGGGCTCCCCACTGCCGTGCGCTGCCTCAGGCTGTCCCCAACTCATTCGCACAATGGATGAATGCAGCCGACGTTGACCTTGTAATCACTCACCCCGAAGGCTACGAACTGGATGAAAAGTTCACTGCAGGGGCACAAATAGAATACGACCAACGCAAGGCACTCGAAGGAGCCGACTTTGTCTACGCCAAGAACTGGAGCTGTCCGGGCGTGAGCAATAAGGCTGACTACGGCAAGATTCTGAGTAAGGACATGAGCTGGACCATCGACACGGAACATATGAGCTGGACCAACAACGGTTGGTTCATGCACTGTCTGCCCGTACGACGCGGACTCATCGTCACCGACAATGTCATTGAGAGCGACCACAGCCTCGTGATTCCTGAGGCTGCCAACCGTGAGATTAGCGCTGAGGTTGTCCTCAAACGGGTCCTCGAGTCACTGTAAGCAACCTTCTTCTGGTGCGAATCCTCAGCACGTCGCCTTGCAATACCATTCGAGACAAACCACAAGAAAAATCACACAAGCATTCTCCGCCCGCTCCACAGCAGGTAGCGGGCGGAAGTGCTACGACCCTGCGACAACCGGCGTAAGCCGACAGCTGCAAACAGATTTAACGATTACCAGAAAATGATTTTTTAACATGCACGCCTTCAAAATAATCGGTGAGGACGTGCCGTCCAAAGCAAAATATGTACTAACTTTGTAATTGATATAGAACAAACTCAAAGAAACAATCGAGACACTATGATTTCTTTTGAATGCGACTACAATAATGGTGCGCACCCTAAGGTGCTGCAGCGACTTATTGACACCAACAATCTCCAAAGCCTTACCTACGGAGCAGACCGATGGAGCGAAAGTGCCCGTGAGAAGATAAAAGCTGCCTGTGAGGACAGTGAAGCCGAAGTGTTCTTTCTCTGCGGAGGCACTCAGACCAACGTCACTGTTATCGACGCACTGCTGGAAAGCTACGAATCCGTGATTGCCGCCGACAGTGCACACATCAACACCCACGAGGCTGCAGCCTTGGAGTTCAGTAATCACAAAATTATCACCCTTCCCAACGACAAAGGACGCTTGAAGGCTGACGACCTGAAGAACTTCATGGAGGAGTTTGTCAACAATGACAGTGCGCCGCACTTAGCGCAGCCCGGCGCCGTCTACATCACCTTCCCCACCGAGTACGGAACGGTCTACAACGCACAGGAAATCAACAATATCTATAAAGTATGCCAAACCTATGGTCTGCCGTTCTACGTGGACGGTGCAAGACTTGGCTACGGACTGATGTCCGACGGTTGTGACTTCACTCTGCCCTGGCTCGCCCACCACTGCGACGCCTTCTATATTGGCGGAACCAAGCAAGGGGCACTATGCGGAGAGGCCGTGGTGTTCACGCATCACAATGCACCGCGTCATTTCTTCACCATCACAAAGCAGCATGGAGCACTCATGGCCAAAGGACGGCTTGTCGGCCTGCAGTTTGAAGCACTCTTCACCGACAACCTCTACTTCGACCTCTCGCGTCATGCCATCGAGATGGCCATGAAGATGAAGAAGATGTTTGCCGAACACGGATATGAGTTCTACATCGACTCACCATCCAACCAGCAGTTCGTCATCATCGACAACGAGAAAGCTAGACAACTTGAACAGCACGTCCTCTTCACACATTGGGGACCCGCCGGCAATGACAAAGAAATATGCAGATTCGTCACCAGCTGGTCGACGACTGAGGAAGAACTTACAACCTTGGAAGCCTTATTGGGTTAATACTGAAACACGCGTTCCACCTCTCCGGTATAATCGTTTACCGAGAGGTGGACTTTTTTTGTACCTTTACCAACCGTTAAAGGAATACTGACATAAACTTTCGAGGAATAATACTCCGGTACGCCGTTCTGCCGGTGATAGAGTCGCAGCCACCATTCCTCGCTACCATCTTCGTCCTTCGCCACCGAGTCACGCACAATGCCCACCATTTGGCGTGCATCAATGCCTTCCCTCACACCGGTCTTGAGCTGCAATCCGAGATTCAGATATCTGTTCTCCCGGCTCAGCCACGCACTCTCAAGAGTCACGGGGTCGGTGAACATGGTGTCAACATTAGCCTTATCACGTATACTGAGCACAGGCACCTGCACAGCCACAAAGGGCTTCACCACCGGAGTGCCCTCAATGTCGTAGTAGAGAAGCGCGCGATAGACCGAGTCAGCTTTCGAAGCCCAGCTTGCAGCCGCATGGGGTGACAGCAGCAGACTGTCACCGTCGTCGGTTACCGCATAGTCCAACTCCCCCTTGACAGCACAGTGAGCAAGGGCGAAGTCGGCCCGCATGTAGGAGTACCGACCGTCGCCCTCATCGTAGGTAGTACGCTCGCAAGCTGAGAGCATCGCAACTGCTATCAAGAAAGGAACCAGCCTTCTCATCATCGTTGAGT
>OMVH01000208.1 GCA_900314365.1 uncultured Prevotella sp.
GAAGAGGTCGGGAGCATCTCGACAGAGATGCACGTAACCCCTGCCGAGCGAAGCGAGCCTGGGGGCATGCAACCTCCTCCACCCTCTCGCTCTCGTGCTTCGAAGAGGTCGGGATATAGAACTCCCCGGCCGAGCGAAGCGAGCCCGGGGGCATATGGGGAATTTTCTCAGCCTCTTAGAGGCTGGAGGTTAGCTACGCTCTCGCGCATCTTCGAAGCACGAGAGCGAGGGCATTGGGAGAGGGCATACCCCAGGCTTGCTCTCTTGCTTCGAAGGTTCGTGAGAGCGTAGCTAACTTCAGACTCGTAGAGGTTGATTCTTCTGTCCGTGGATGGCCATATAAATAATCTGTCTCTATAAAGGATTATTTAACTGTCGGAACTTGAATCTATTTTATGCACCGCAGGTGCAATTTTACGCGAAGCGATTTTCGTCATTGACTGGCTTTGCCCCGTAGGGTAGGGTGTTCAAAATCGCTTTAAAATCCTGCGCATTTTTTACCTATAGTATTGATGCGCTTGACCACCAAATTTGGAGAAAGGTTTTCATTCGTCCATTCCTTAATGTGACGGTGTCTTCCTTCCTCCAACCTTTGTTTAAAATTGAAATTAACTCGTCTGCCCTTATCTGCCAAATTAAGGCGAAGCGGCATCATCAGAATTATAGGAGTGACTCCTGCAAGTTTGTCATCAGACATTCTGCCTTTCACTACTCCAAAGATTGACTCTACCGGATCAGAACTTGCATTGTGCGATTCTCCTTCATTAACGAATGCCAGTTCACGTTCTACATATTCCAATATGAATGAGCCGACTTTGCATTGTCGTTCATTTCCGGACATTAGACTTGTAGTTACAAGTTGCTTGCACCGACTAATTGTATCATGCGACCAACCGTTATTTTTTACATCCTTCTCTATCTTTGTTATACAATCCATCGTTTCTGCCAGTTCGTCGACTAGAGAGGCATTGTGTGGAATAAAGGCATAAATGCTCTTTATATCATCTCGGAGAGTGTGATATAAGTATTGCATACGACTAATCCAGTCAATCCATTTTGACATATTCATAAAGCGTGCAATGCTTCGTTGTGAAGGAGGTTGCACATACGCTACATCTTGCATGTTATATTTGAAACGCGCAAGTTGAACATTATTGGAAAGTTCCTGAAAATCAGCTTCTTTCTTATACACTCTTTCGAGAAACATACCAAGAGTGTGGCTTATGTCCAAATGATGGGCATAACCAGCATCTCTTACAGCCTTACATACAGTGGAACCATTGTCACTGATAACATATTCAGGTTTGTGTCCGATCTTATCAGCAACCTTCTCCAGAACATTTTTAATGCTTGTTCCATTCCAACTCTTTGCAATAGAAATATCAACAATAGTAATATCTTTTTCTGTAATTGCAGAACCAGCATTGGCAGCAGGTATGGCAAGTGTAAGCAGAAGTTTTTCACTGCCTATCATCATGCTTTCATCAACAATCAAAGCATATCGCTTATCTTTGAATAGACTGCATGATTCCTTATAGACACTAAGCCCCAATTCTTGCGTCCAATATCCAATCGTTGTATAGGCAGGAACTTTACCAAACACATTGCCCATAAACTCATTCAGAATATTGAATATCTCAACAATCTGTCGTGAGCCTACTGACAAACGCGCATAAAAAGCCACACTAAGGGCTACCATCAAACTGGAGTAATGATGTCGTCTAATAGATTCATCATTCGTTCGAAAGTCTCCTTGTCCAATCCAACATTCGGTTTCTCTTTTTTTTTTAGTGCAGAACGATACTTGGCATTGTTTGACTGAGCAGTGGACAACCTTCCCTTGAGATTGCGTTTGTCTCTTTGAAGAGATTCTTTCTCTTTCTTGAGTTTTTCCACCTGCTTTTTAAGCTTTTCTATTTCTCTATCTTGGGCTGACTTTTTCATAACCTTCATATATTTTATTGATGTAAAGTTACTAAAAATCAACGAGCTACACAACTTTTCAAAGAACTATTTCGCAATATAAAGTGTTAAATATCGGCAACTTAACGAGCTGAAATCTTGCACTTTTTATGTCAGATTTATATCTAAATTTTGAACACCCTACCC
>OMVH01000067.1 GCA_900314365.1 uncultured Prevotella sp.
GCTCGAAGTCCTATCTCGAGGCGCTCGAGGTACTTTGACGAGGCCCTCGAGGTCCGATCTCGAGCGAAAAGTACTCAAAAAAGGCTCTCAAAGCGCTCTGATTTTCTCTATTTCGAGATTTTTGTTTGTAAAGGATTCGGTTAGCTTTAGCATTATTTAACGCCCATTTTTCCGTATCAAAAATCAAAGTTTTCCATTGCACACTCTCTTCATTTGGAGCTCTCCTGCCCCGACAACAATCGGTGTTTACCAGTGAGGCACTACCACTCCGAAAGAGTATAACCGCTTGCGGAACTTGAATGAAAGACCCGTATCTGTCCGATTAAATTCGTTGCCATCGTGATGGCTAATTGAAGATTTTCTTGTACATTTGCAATGCCAAAGAAGTAATGAGGAGATTAGCGTTCTTTTTCGTACTGGCCGCTTGCTGGTTTAACAGCATGGCCGCCACACCGAGCTATGAGGATATGAGCCGCATGAGTATCAAGGAGCTTGTGGACTTAGGAACGGGCAGCCTGGTGAAGGACAATCAGCCTGAACAGGCCCTCATGGCCTTCAACTTAGCCGTAGGAAAGTATCGCAGCAGCTTGACGACCGCCCAGAAAAGGGAATGTATGAGGGCCTGCTATGGCGCTTGGCTCATCTACTTCAACCATTTCTGCAACTATCAGAAAGCCTTTGAGAGCATCATGCGGGCACGCGACATCAGCGACGATATCCATCAGGAGCAGCCGCAAGTGTACCTCATGGCGGGCAATATCTTCCAGACACTCTCCGAACAGAACAACGACAACCGACTCATGAAGCGCGCCTATACCTATTATAATAAGGCGTGCCAGATAGCCTTGTCAGCTCACGACGAGGCTTCGGTGGACATCTGTTTCAGTAACCTGCTCACTACAGCTCATGCCTTGGGCACCATCGCAGCCGTTTCGACCCTTTGGAAAGACTACAGCCGACTCAAGATAGGCAAGGCTAATGTGCGACGGACCTACAATCATGATGCCTATGAGGTCTACGTGCTATGGGCTGCACACGACTACGGCAGAGCTTTGAAGGTAGCCGACCGACTCATTGTGCATACGCCGGGCGACCCTGAGCACATCAGGCTGCTGCTGAATGCTTATCTCAACAAAGCTAACTTGCTCTCAGAATCCCACCGCTATGCTGAGGCCAACAGGGTGTTGGATGAGCCGGAGCGGTTGGCGGGGAAGGCTGGACTGAAGGATGCTCTGCTCGAGATTTATGAGCTCAGAGCTCAGTTACTGGCCCATATGCACGACACGGAAAAGGCCAATAGCAGTTTTGACAAATATCTGAAGCTCAAGGACAGCCTCTATATATCGCGTCAGCTCTCCAATATCGACGAGATGCAGTTTGGCTACGATCTGAAGAAGAAGGACGAGACGCTGCAGCAGGAGGCTTTCAAGCGTCGCATCCTCATGCAGCTGGCTGTCGTGCTCGTGTTGGTGACGCTGTTGTTAGCCGTCATGCTGTGTGTCATCAAGAGGAAGAACAGCCGTCTGAAGGAGTCGAACCGACAACTTTATCTGAAAATAAGGGCTCAGCTGAAGAGTGAGGCCACGGAACAGATTGTCTATCATAAGTATGAGCAGGAGATAAGCGACTTGCAGCAGCAGGTGGTCAAAGGAGCAGAGCCGACGAAGCCTAAGTACAAGGGCAGCGAGCTGAGCGAGGACGACAAGGGTAAAATACTGGCCGAAATAAAGAAGGTGATGGCGAACACGGCCGAGATATGCTCTCCCGAGTTCTCCGTCATGCGCTTGTCCACGCTTGCCGGCTACAGGCAGAAAGACATATCGGAGGTGATTCACGACTTCTACAACTGCAACTTCAACGTCTTTCTGAACGAATACCGCATCAAGGAGGCTTGTCGCAGACTGGCGGAAGACAGCACTTTCAAGCGGCTCACCATTCAGGGCATGGCCAACACTGTGGGGTTCAAGTCGCGCTCAGCCTTCATTGCTGCCTTCAAGCGCTTTGCCGGCCTCACCCCCTCGGAATACATCAAAATCTCAACACAGACCAGCCTGGAGCCGGCTGCGAGCTGAGGACCGCGAGGACTCATGCGAGCCCTCCTGTCATGTCCAAGCGCACGTAGGCTCAGCAGAAGCTTAACACGAAAAGCCGTTTGTTTGGAGTTTTTTTGGCGTTTTATTGTTTGAATTTTGGTTTTTCAAACTTCTTTTTATAAAGAAAAGGAACATTGTGAGCTGATTTTGCCTATATTTGCACTTGACAAATCATCATTATTATCTTTATGAAGAAGTTTACTTTTCTACTCTTTATGACATGCTGGACGGTGCTGGGCCACGCACAAACCTTTGTTGAGAACGGGATAACCTATTCTGTCCTGACGGATTCGACAGTGGCTGTGGCCAGCAATAAGGGAGCCTATACGGGCTCAGTGACAGTACCCGCCCTCGTGACTCACAACGATTCAGCCTTTCATGTCGTGGCAGTGGCAGCGCGGGCTTTCCAGGCCAGTAAGTCGCTCACAGCGGTCATACTGCCCGAATCGATAACCTCAGTAGGCAACTATGCCTTCAACCAGTGCACCTCGCTCACCTCTGTGCACCTGCCCGAGGGGCTCACGGAACTGCCCAATTATCTTTTCTACTTTTGCTCCTCGCTCTCGTCGGTGAACATTCCGGAGGGCATCACTCGCGTGGGACGTTCTGCTTTCTCCTTCTGCTCTGCGCTCGAAAATGTCAGTCTGCCTGCATTGTGTACCGAGTTAGGCCCTTCGGCATTCTTGGGCTGCGGAATGAAGAGCTTTGCAGTGCCGCAGGGAGTGAAACTCATACCCTCGTTCTGCTTCTCGTCGTGCGTGAAGCTCACCGACATCACTCTGCCCTCATCTGTCGACTCCATAGCTGCCGATGGCTTCCAGGCCTGTTCGTCGCTCACGGCAATCACCCTTCCTGCCAGCCTTCATGGATTGGGAAAGATGGCGTTTGCCTCGTGTGCCAATCTTGTCTCCGTGACCGTGCCCGACGGGGTGGTATATGTGGACGACCAGTGTTTCTACAACTGCGAGAACTTGCAGCGTGTCACGCTGGGCAAGGGCGTGCGCGTGTTGGGCAAAAACGTCTTTACCAAATATAAGAATACAGCTAAGCTGAGCCTCAAGGATCTCTATCTCTACAGCCCCGTTGTATTGGGTGGCGGTACAGGGTTCGACGAGTCGCTCTATACCATGACTACGGTTCATGTACCGGCCTCGTTGCTCGAACAGTACAGGGCTGCCGAAGGATGGAGCCGTTTCAATCTCGTGGGTATAAGTGATGGTGGAACGACAGGCATCAACGGTATCTTGAAGGCTGCTGGTGGAGAGCCGGCACGCTACAGCCTGGACGGTGTGCGACTGTCGGGAAAGGTTCGTGGCCTCTATATACAGAACGGAAAGAAGTACATTCAGAAATAAATGATACAGTAAATACAGTATGCTTATGAAGAAATTTTTATTATTTTTGCTCTCCTTCGTGGCATCCTTAGGCCTTCAGGCACAAGGACTCAGCGAGAACTTTGAGCATGGGGGCAGTCTGCCCGAAGGATGGACAACTTACAGCACGGGCACTACTTACAAGTGGTCGGTGGTGAAATACTCCACATTCAGCAAATACTACAAGGGCTTTACGGGCGGAAGCACATACGCCGTTCGTTCTTTGACGAGCCGATTGTCAAACTCTCGTCCTGCACCGGACTCATGGCTGGTGTCGCCTGAGATTACTGTTCCGCAGGATGGTGTGTTGAACTTCATGATGGTTGCCGATGGCGGGTTCAACTCCACCAGTACCACGCCCGAGTCAGCACGCACGCATTTCAGTGTGCTCGTTTCGGAAGCAGGAGCTGACACGACCCACTTCACTAACAGCCTGCTTACCATCACGCCCCTGACAAGCACGGTGTGGCAGAGCTACAGTCTCGACCTGAGCGCCTGGGCGGGTAAGACCATCCACATAGCCTTCCACGACTACGGTCATACTGCCGGCAAGGCCTACACCAGCAATAACATATATATAGATAATGTAAGCGTTGACACCAAGCGAGGGTCCGACGTTCGGGTCGCGGAGCTTCTGTCGCCCCAGTCGGGTTATAGTGCCAAGCAACCTCTCAAGGTGAAGGTTTACAACAACGGATTCGATGTCTCCGGTGTGAAGGTGCTCTACAGTATTGATGGTGGTACGCCGGTGAGTGCAACGTTGGAAGGCACGATCGCACGCGGCCAGGAAGTGGAGTATGCATTCAAGGACAGCCTTGAACTCTCGCAGGGCGTGGCTCATACCGTGAAGGCTTGGGCTGAGGCCGATGCTGACCCGAACCATGAGAACGACAGTGTGGCTCAGTCGGTGACCATCGATCGTCATCTCACCTTCCCTTACTCCATGTCGCAGACCTCTGCCAACAGCGACTGGGAAAGCAGCTATTCGATGGTGTGCCAGGGCATTGTATATGGCTGGAACTACATTGACAATGATAATCAGAACATTCACGCTTGGAGCTACATCACACCTCCGGCCGGGACCAGTGAGCTTGTGAGCGGCTGGATTCCTCTGCCTAAGGGTAAGGTGGGCTTTACAATCGACTCCAAGAGCCTTGCCAACGGCACGATGACGATTCAGCTTCTTGACACTGCCGGTACGAAGGTTCTCACACAGACCATGGACTTTGCCTCGTCGGATGACTACCATACAACCCAAACCGTACTGGACGTGCCGGAGGGTAAAGACTACAGGGTGAGCCTGTCGATAAACAGCGGTTTCAGTACTCAGCTTCTTGTGGACAACATCAGCTTCTTCACGCCGGAGGCTGTGGAAGTGATGCCTACAGCCATCACCAGTCCGCTTCTTTCATCACATGTCTCGGGTGAGTCGATGACTGTCACAACCAAGTTTGCCAACTACGGAAGTGAGACAGCACAGGGACTGAAGGCTCAGTTGGTGGTCGACGGAGCGGTACAGGCTGAGGGAACGCTGCCCGACATTGCATCCGGAAAAACCGCAGACTACACCTTTGACAAGACACTCAACCTTTCTGACGGCGGGCATACCCTGGAGGTGAAGGTGCAGACTGAGTCGGTCGAGAAGAGTGTGTATGTCTATCAGCCCAAGGCTTATCCCTATCAGGAGACCTTCGAGGATACTGCCACATGGAAAGCCTGGAACACCTACAATGCGGATGCTGACCCGATTTACTGGATGATGACTGGTGTGGTGAAGGGACAGTTGAACTATGCCAAGAACGGAACGCATGCTGCCTATATCAGCAGTGCCTCGGGTATAGAACATGACGACTGGCTCATTTCGCCTGCCATCAATGTTACGGCGACCGGAAAGCAGCGTCTTTCCTTCTTCTATGTGTCTACATTCAACGCAGCCCAGACAGGTGCGATAACGGGCTTGGAGGCCTATGTGGCAAAGGCAGGCACGCCGAGCGAGCTGCAGCAGCTAAAGCCTTTAACCATCGACACCCTCACAAATGCCAACGTCAATGTATATAATCAGGGCTTTGCCACTGTCGACATCGCAGAGCCGGGTCTCTACTACGTGGCTTTCCACAATGTGGGTATGGGGCATGACATCGTGTTGGACGATGTCCGGCTTGACGGCTATCCCGATCTGGCTATCACAACAGCCTCTCATACCGCCGTTAGCGACTTCAACATGAGCAACGATACCGTGAGCGTGGCTCTTCAGAACCGAGGTGCCACTACCATTGATGGGGTGAAGCTGAACTTCATGGTGAATGGTGCAGTGGCCTCGACGGCTGTGCTCGATGCCTCATTGCAGCCAGGCGAGACCTTCAGTACAAGTTGTCCGCTTCCCGCATTATTCACGAAGCCGGGTAACTACAGTATTAGTGTGGAGGCAGTTGCAGCTAACGACGCAGAGTCGTTCAACAACAAGTGGGGCTTCGCATCGGTAACCTATTATGCAAACGCAACACTGCCCTATTCTGAGGACCTTGACAGCACTGTAAACCGGAGCCAATGGAAGTTGAATGGCGGTTGGCGCACGGGTGAGTTCAGCTCTTCCGCGGCTGCTTATAACGGTACGGGTGCCATCAGTCATAGCAAGGCTGCTGCCTCGGGTGGTGACTGGGCTTACTCCGGATGCATTCAGATTCCGGCCGGAACGTACGATTTGAGTTTCTTCTACCGTACTTTCCTGAACGGAAAGAAGACTACTACTTACGGCCAGAAGTTTGCGGTTTATCTCGGTACAGCTTGCAATCCCGACTCGATGACGCAGCTTTTGTTCAACACCGACACAGCATTGGTGGCTCCTGCTAAGCGCTATCGCAAAGCCATTGCCTCATTTACAGTGGCACAAGATGGTGAGTACTATCTCGGTATCAAGTGCACTTCGACCACGCGTATGGGCGTTCTCTACATGGATCAGTTTGCTATCAACGCGCCCGTCACCACGGGACAGAAGGTCAGCAGCTATGAGGCCGACTTCAAGAACAAGGCCGACGAGTGGTATCACTACGACCCGTCGACACAGTTCCAACAGTGGAAAACTTCGACGGACGACGCAAGCGTGCTCGTTGTTCAACAGCTTGCCCAAGCTCAGTTGGCTGCAACGGAGTTGCCGGGCATGATGGTCTCGCCTGCCTTCGAGTTCGAGAAGGGTGCAAAGGTGAACCTCTCATTGGGTTACAGCATTGGTATCGATAATCCTAATCTGTTCTCCGACGAAGAGAAAGCCGACATCTCCATGAGTGTCTACGTGGCTCGTGTCGACAATCCCGACAGTTTCAATGTGGAAATCGTGAGGGGTAGTGACTTGACAGGTAGTTCTAAGACAGCCAACGGTGTGTATGAAATACCTGAAACCGGAGTCTATTACTTCGGAATACTGCCTTCAGGAGCTACTAACACAACGTCCGGCGAAGCTACAACAACTTATTCATTAAGGTCGTTCGGATTCACACTCTCGTCGACTACCGGCATTAACGAAGTGCAAACGTCAGATGGTGCTTGCAGGATATATTCGCTTGACGGTATGCTAATCGGTTCCTACAATAGTGAGCAGGAGGCTCTCAAGACACTCCGCACGGGTACCTACATCGTCAAGAGTTCGTCGAAAGTAAGAAAGATTGTAGTGAAATAGTTTTCCAGGGTATACCTATTATTGTTATCCCGCCATGTCCGCAAGGATATGGCGGGATTTCTAATGTGCTCGATTGTGTATCGTTCTTTCCAGCTCTTCTTAGGGGAACTGAGGGTATTTGTCGAAGTCGGGTTTGCGTTTCTCAAGGAAAGCCCGTCCACCTTCCTGAGCCTCGTCGAGCGTGTAATAGAGCATGGTGGCATCGCCAGCCAGTTCCTGAATGCCCGCCTGTCCGTCGAGCTCGGCATTGAATCCGGCCTTCATCATGCGCAGGGCCAGGGGACTGCGCTCCATCATGGTCTCGGCCCAGGCCACGCACTCGTCTTCAAGCTGTTCCAGGGGCACTACTTTGTTGACAAGTCCCATTTGCTCGGCCTCCTGGGCAGAGTATTGACGACAGAGAAACCAAATCTCACGCGCCTTCTTCTGTCCAACGATTCTCGCTAAGTAGGAAGCTCCGAAGCCGGCATCAAAGCTTCCTACCTTAGGTCCTGTCTGGCCGAACCGGGCATTCTCAGAAGCGATGGTGAGGTCGCATACCACGTGCAACACGTGACCGCCCCCGATGGCGTAGCCGTTGACCATAGCAATGACAGGTTTCGGCAGCCGGCGGATTTGCATCTGAACGTCGAGCACATTGAGTCTGGGCACGCCGTCACTGCCCACGTAGCCTCCGCGCCCTTTGACATGCATGTCGCCGCCCGAGCAGAAAGCCTTGTCACCGGCACCCGTGAGTATGACGACTCTGATATCGGTGCACTCGCGGCAATAGCTGAAAGCCTGCGACATCTCGTAGACGGTGAGCGGCGTGAAGGCATTGCGCCAGCGTGGCCGGTTGATGGTAATCTTTGCAATGTGATGATACTCCTCAAAGAGGATTTCCTTGAAGTCGAAGCCTTCAATCTTTTTCCATTCCCTCATATTGTGTGGTTGTCTTAGGTGTTATAGGGGCAAAGTTACATATTTTTGACGTCCCGGCACCGCTGAGTCGCAGCTTTTTATTACTTTCGCATGAAAAAGAACGAATATGATGACATTAGAGGAGTTCCTTAATGAATGGTATGACGATAGCCCCACATTGCTCGTACACACCAGCGGTTCCACGGGCAGACCTAAGCCTCTGAGGGTGGAAAAGAAGCGGATGCTCAACTCGGCACGTATTACCTGTGACTTTCTGGGACTGAGCTCCGGGCAGTCGGCACTGCTCTGTATGCCCCTCGATTATATAGCTGGCAAGATGATGGTAGTGCGCAGTCTGGAGCGTAGTCTGAGGCTTATCAGTGTGAAGCCATCGGGGCATCCTCTGGCAGAACTACCTCCCGACTGCGTTCCCGACTTCGCGGCTATGGTCCCCTTGCAAGTCTTCAACTCGTTGCAGGTGCCCAGTGAGCGAGAGCGACTGCGCGCCATAGGTAACCTCATCATTGGGGGCGGAGCCATAGATGCGGGACTGCGCGAGGCCTTGGTCTCGTTCCCCCATGCAGTGTGGAGCACTTATGGCATGACGGAAACCCTCTCGCACATAGCACTCCGCAGGCTCAGTGGCCCCGAGGCCAGCGACTGGTATCGTCCGTTTTCTTCGGTGGAGCTCCAGCTAAATGCCGACGGCTGTCTCGTCATCAATGCTCCACTTGTCTGTCCTCAGACCTTGGTCACCCGCGACCGCGCTGAATTGGTGAGGGAGGATGATGGTAGTTGTCGGTTCCGCATCCTCGGAAGGCTCGACAATGTTATCTGTAGCGGAGGTCTCAAGATTCAGACCGAGGAAGTCGAAACGCTCTTGGAGCCTATGCTGCGCAAACCTTTCCTGCTGACAAAACGTCCCGATAGAAAGTTCGGAGAGGCTGCTGTGCTTCTCACCGAAGACAATGACATTGTGGCAGTCAGACAGGTATGTGAGCGGATCTTGCCGCGATACTGGAGGCCCCGTGAGACAGTGCACGTGGACCATATCCCCTTGACACCCACTGGTAAACCGGCCAGAGCAGAGGCGATGAAATTGCTGAATGACCTGATTGCAAAGAACGAGTGTTGTTGAGAACCTACTTATTTTGGACAGCAAATCAGCTCTGGTAATTATGATACGAGGAAGGTGTAGCCCATAAGAAAGGAAAAGCCGAAAATGAGAAAGATGCGTCCAAGAAATCTCTCTTCAATTATGTCCAGGCAAGTATTAGGAATAACGGTAATTCAAGTTTCGGAAGAAATAATCACATTCAAGTTCCGCAAGCGCTTATACTCTTTCAGAGTGGTAGTGCCTCACTGACAGGCACCGATTTTTGTCGAGGCAGGAGAGCTCCAAATGGAGAGAGTGTGCAATGGAAAACTTTGATTTTTGATACG
>OMVH01000089.1 GCA_900314365.1 uncultured Prevotella sp.
TAAGCATGTTGTACATGGCGTAGCGGTACTTCTCGTGCATCTCTTTGCTGATGTCCTTGCGCTGAGCCACATAGGAGCCGAATTCATTCTCCGTCTGTACCATGAGTATGGGTCCGCCGTGGGTTATCTGCAGATCCTTCACCTGACTTGCCAGCTGCTTGTAGTACACGCGGCAGGAGTCGAGGAAAGGCTGGTTCAGGGTTCTCACTTCGAGTCCCTTCACCTTTTGCAGCCACCAGGGGAAGCCACCGTAGTCCCACTCTGCGCACACATAGGGACCCGGACGGAGTATCACGTGAAGTCCTTCTTCCTCAGCCTCGCGGACGAACTGCCGAAGGTTATGGTTCCCGGTAGTCCAGTCCCAAACACCGGGAGCCACCTCATGGTGGTTCCACATCACGTAAGTGGCCACCGTGTTCATGCCCATCGCCTTAATCATTTTCAGGCGGTGGCGCCAGTAGGGTGCCGGGATACGTGCGTAGTGGATTTCGCCACAGTGTATCTGCAGAGGTTTTCCATCGTAGAGGAATTGGCCTCCGCTGATGTTGAAGGAGTGGCGGGTTGTCTGTGCTTCGACACCGGCAACCGACATCAGAAGCATGAAGCATAGAGCAAACAGTTTTCTCATTTTGATAAATTTAGGGTAATTGATGGATGAAAGACGGCAGACCATACATGTCGTAAGGATGTTCCCTCACAACAAAAGTTTACAGTCTTTAGTATAGCATTGTCAGATTTGCACCATTATCGCAGGCGTCCAGGCATCGCGCCGGACATGACGTGGGGCAGGGGAGTAGCATGCCTTCCCGCTTACCGACTGCAAAGATAGTGCAAACGAAAGGAACATCAAAGAAAAAGCGTGCTTTTTCTTTGATACTCCTGAGTGCCGCCTATCTTGGGGCGACAGTCCAAAGAAGTGCAAACGAAAGGAACATCAAAGAAAAAGCATTAAAATTGTCTCAACCAATTGGTCAAACATATGTTCGACAAATGGCTAACAAATGTTAGACGAATGGACAACAATTGTTAGACGAATGGACAACAAATGTTAGCCAAATGACTAAGTTTGACACGTGCACCCTCTGGTGTTGTGTACTGATTTTGGTTGACAGTTTTGCTTGTTATTCCTAACTTAGTTTACACTTCTTTCTTCTTATTCCTAGACGGGTTGCCAATAGAGGGCCATAATTCCTGATTGGGTTGTCAGTCGCCGGCTGTCGCGTTGTTCCCTAAAAGTTCTCATTATTCGGAGTGTCACAGTAATTGAGGTTCGCGCGCGTACTTATTTTATATTGCATTTTTGACTATATAAGTTTGACATCTGCGTGGTAGTTAAATTGAGGCTCAAGGTGAAATATCCCTAATTGATGGTCTTGAACACAATGTATATATTGCCAAATTGAAAATGGCTTGCGAACCGTTGATACATCTTTTATCGTGAATTCTTCCCTGTTAGTTTTCATTTGGTTAACTCCTATTCTTGATTTGGGAGTACTTTGTCAGTACATGATATTCATGAATAAAAAAATAGGAAAATAACATTGACAACCTTTGGCCGTAATGATGTTTTTTGTTATTTTTGCGGGTGTTAATAACATGAAGGCCGTACCCTATAGCTACTGATTTCAGCCATATATATGAAATTCCCTGGACTGTCAGTTTTGACGTGACTTACGGAGGCCATGAATCTTAAACCCAAAAGGACTTTAAAACCAATCTTATATAACATGAAAGTAAGAAGTTTGCGATTGCGCGGTATTCATCGCGCCAACAGGTCAGCAACCGCTACCGACAGCCCTTCGCCCCATACCGACGGCGATTCGGCCCGGCTACATCTGAGTAGTTTTCTATCCCTTGCGGTACTGTTTACCTCTGTGTTCTTAGGCAGTTGCGGCAGCGACTCCACTTCGGAGGGACGGGCCTTCGACCCTTCCCAGCCCGTAAAACTCACCGAGTTCTATCCCGACTCGGGTGTCTACCAAACGAAAGTGATTCTTCGTGGAACCAACTTCGGCACCGATCCCAGTGCCATTCGCGTGTATTTCAATGCCAAGCAAGCCGCCGTCATCGGCACTACTGGCGATGAGCTCTACGTGCAGGCTCCGCGGCTGCCGGGTGACACCTGCGCCATCTCCGTTGCCGTGGGCAGCGATTCGGTGACCTATCCCAAGACCTTCCTCTATCACAAGACCGTCACCGTGTCGACCA
>OMVH01000261.1 GCA_900314365.1 uncultured Prevotella sp.
GCTTTTTCGGGCCTTTTTAAGCGGTTTCAAGGGCTCCTAATAGGCCTGTAAAAACGCAAACACTTAATATATAAGCAGTTATAAACTCTTCCTATTTTGGCGTATTTGGGAGCAAAGTAAGTCTTGCTTCAAAATATGCCCGTATTTTGGCACTTTCGCGTTCTTTTTTATTTACAAACTTCACGACGACCTTTGATTTTTGATACGCTTTTTCGGGCCGAAGTCAAACAAGTGTGCAATGTGATTTCTGTAATAGGGTGTTCATTTTTTTGTACCCACTTTTGAATGATTTTTGAATAAAAGCAAGCTCGCAGGCTACCCCTATCACTTCTGACCCACACCTTTGGTGTCAAGCCTGCTCATGACGAAAGTCGCCATCGCGTAAAATTGCGATTGCGCGCATAAAACATTACAGCCGATAGCTTCAAATCTGCTTTTCAAACCGCTATTAGGCAGCAGAAGGACGTGCTGCTTTTATCTCACTCTGACAACCCGTATGCCCGTTTGGGTAGGATGCTGGCTCATGTATTTCTTGAGTGTCATAGGCTCTTCCACTACTCTCTTCCTTATCTGTGAGGCATTGAGCAGATGCAGGCCGTCCTTGTGCCACACAGCGATGCCGATGTGCGATGTGTCGAGTCCCTGCTTGTTGGTCACAATAGCCAGAATGTCACCGTCTTTGACGGTTTGGCGCAGCAATTGTGTGTTGCCCAGTGAAGTTTTGGGGATGTAGTTAACCTTCTGTCCGGTCAGCTCTTTCTCCATTCCGGCGATGTTGGCTTTTGCGCCTTTCTCCGAGCCCATCATGGGATAATATTGCGGGTGGAGCGTCATATAGTTGCAGAGCAGCTTCTGGGTAGAACTGAAGAGCTTGCGGGGCGTGCTTATCTCCATGACCAGTCCATTGGCCGTGTTGCTCAGTATCCACTGCGAGAAATAGTGATTGCGGCTGGCATATCTTACGCTGCCGCCCTTGTAGCGGATCTTCTTCAGCATGGCGGTATAGCTTGCGAAGCTTGTCTGCCTTCTGCGCGCGCACTCCGAGAGAGCGAGAACTGTCTCCACGTAGGTAGTACAGTCGAGTTGTCTGAGGTTCACAATGAGCTTCTCCTGCTTGTTCACCTCCAAAGTCTTGGCCACATAGGGAACGTCGCGGAGGCTTCTCGCAAAATAAATCATCCAGTTTGTCGATGGCTTCATGGCCGAAGCCTGGCGTAGAAGGCTCACCACCTGCGTGCTGTCAGCGCGGGAGTATTGCACTTGTTGGGCCAGTGCTGCAAGAGGCAGCAACAGTAATGACAGTAGAAAAGTTCTTATTCTCATAGTTTCTTGCGTTTACCAAAGTTGAATCCGATGTAGACGTTCACGTTGCCGAAAGTGGTGTTTGTGGAGAACTGGTCTTTCTTGTAGTTGTAGGTATGGAAGATGGCGCTCATGCCGGCAAACCATTTCGTGTTGTTCCAGACCACTCCAAAGCGTCCTATACCGTCGAGATTGAAATTCTTGAAGTCGAAATCCTTGATATTCCATCGGCTGTGATTGGTGCGTGAGGTGGAACTCTTGTAGCCGATGGCCGCCGAGAGCGACGCTGCAAAGAGCCAGTTGTGAGCGAAGACCCAGTTGTAGGCATAGCCTCCGGAGACGGAGATGTCGCTGTATTCCACTTTGCCCACCTTCATGCTGCTGTCGATTACGGCTTTGCCTTCACCGCTAAGCTTCTCCTTGATGAGGTCTTCCATCTGAGTCCAGTCCACGCTCAGAGAATGCTTGGTGTAGCCGATGCCAACCAATGCCGAACCGCTGCTGTGGCGTTGGACGGTGCTTTGCGAGAATGCCGCAGGGTAGGAGAAATGGCGATAGTTGAAGATGTAGTAGAGGTTGAAGCCCTTGATACTGGAGTTGAGGCCTCCAAACGACTGGTTACGGAGTGGCTCGGTGCTGATGTCTTTGCCTAAATACATGCTTTTGATGCGATAGTCGTTTCCGCTCTTGCGGTAGAAAAGGTCTACACCGAAGCGTGAGCTGTAGAGGCTCAGTGCTATCTCCTTTTTCTTCTTGCTGTTGCTGATATGGTTGACGTCGAGCGTATAGCCGAGGAACACCCATCGCCATCCAAAGTAAGGTCCGACCTTCATACTCCATTCCGGCGAGAAGAGTATCGACTGTCCCTGCTTGTTGCTCAGCCGGTAGAGTTCATAGTTGTTGGTGTTCTGCACCATGACGGCGAAGTTGTAGTGCTGCGGTTCGATGTAGGAGGTGTCGACATCGCTGAACGACGCAATGAGTCGCGACAGGAAACTGCGGTGCGGAACGGAGTCGTTGGCCTGGGTTGTCATGGCTAATGATGCTATCATAAGCGTGAAGATAAACCGCAGTACTCTCAAGTTGGGCATTTCCTGAGATGAAGGATAAGAAATAGGTAGTCGTAGCAGCATAGGCAACTTGGACGGCGGGAGCTTCAGAGCTTTCCGAGGATTCGGTCCATGACCCAGTTTACGGGAGTCGCGCTGACACTGGTGCAGCCGCAGGATCCCACGCCCTGCAGGTCCTCAATGACTGACCGTATGATGGGCAACTGCACGTAGGGTGGATTGGGAACGGTGATGCTTCGCCGGCCCTCGCCCGTGACAAGTCGGATAGGGTTGTACTGGTATACGGAGAAGGCCACCATGCCTCGGTCGCCGATCACCTCGATGCAGTCCTCACGGGCGCTCTTGTGCCCTGCGAAGCACCATGAGGCACTCCCCGGCATTCCGTTCTCGAAGAGGAAGCAGGCGCTGATGGTGTCGTCGGCTTTGTAGAGCTTTGCCCGGTTGGCGCAGTAGCCGTGAGCACGGGTTATTACTCCGAACATATTCTGCATCAGGTCCAGCTGGTGCGGGGCCAGGTCATAGAAGTAGCCGCCTCCGCCTGCAATGTCGGCCTGCAGCCGCCAGGGCAGCTGTTTGCTGCTGTTGTAGTCGAGGTCGCGGGGTGGTACGGAGAAACGCAGCTGCACATTGCAGAGATGGCCGATGGCCCCGCTGTGTATGATTTCGTTGACACGTTGAAAATAAGGAAGATATCTTCTGTAGTAGGCTACGAAACAGGGAACACCGGTCTCCTTGCTGATGCGGTTGATGCGCGCGCAGTCCTCGTAGTTGGCGGCTAAAGGCTTCTCCACGTAGACCGGTTTCCCTGCCTTCATAGCCATAATGGCAAAAGTGGCATGGCTCGAAGGAGGCGTGGCTATGTAGATGGCATTCACGTCGGGGTCGTCGATGAGTCGTTGGGCATCGGTATACCATTTTCTCACTCTGTGTCTCTCCGCGTAGGAGCGGGCTTTAAGCTCGTTACGGCTCATGACAGCTTCCACGTGCGAGCCTTCTATCTCATTGAAGGCAGGCCCCGACTTCTTCTCGGTAACTTCACCGCAGCCTATGAATCCCCAGTTTATCAGTTTCATGTGTTAATACTATCCGTAGACGAAGTTGATGATGAAGAGAATGGAAAGTATCACGAGCGTAGCGTTGAGGTCCTTCCACTTCCCTGTGCATGCTTTTATAAAGACGTAGCTCAGAATGCCGAAGCAAATGCCGTCGGCTATGGAATAGCAGAGTACCATAGTTATCATGGTGATAAAGGCAGGGAAGGCCTCGCTGACATCGCTAAGGTCCACCTTCTTTACAGTCTCTATCATGAGAACTCCTACCATGACGAGGGCTCCGCTTGTGGCTGCGCCCGGAATGAGCAGGAAGAGTGGCGAAAGCAATAGCGAGATGATGAAGAAAAGACCGACGGTGAAGGAAGTGACCCCCGAACGGCCTCCTTCGGCAATTCCTGACGCACTCTCGATATAAGTGGTGATGGTGGAGGAGCCGAGCGCAGCTGCGCAGGTGGTGCCAATGGCATCGCTCATCATGGCTTCGCTTACGTGGGGAATGGTACCGTCGGGCTTGACGATTCCGGTCTTGTCAGCCAGTCCCACAAGAGTTCCGACGGTGTCGAAGATATTGACGATGAGGAGCGAGAACACCACAAGGAGGGTCTTCAGCGAGAGAAAACCCTCGAAGTCGAATTTGCAGAAGATGGGGTCGAGTGACTGTGGCAAGGACACTGGTGACCAGCCTTGCGGGAGTTGTGTCACACCTAATGGCAGCCCTATTATTGTGGCGATGATGATGCCGATGAAGAGGGAGCCTTTCACATTGCGTGCCATGAGAATGCCGCTTACAAGAATGGCGGTGATGCCGAGAATACAAGTTGGGGTGAAGGTGCCCAGTCCTACGAATGTGCCCTGTTTGGCAACGATGATGTCGGCATTCTTTAGTCCGATGAAGGCAATGAACATGCCGATGCCTGCCGAGATGGCATAGCGCAGATTGCGGGGAATGCTGTAGAGGATGAGCTCCCGCACGTTGAAGAGGGTGATAATGAGGAACACGATGCCTTCAATGAGCAGAATGGCCAGCGATTGTTGCCAGTTGTAGCCCATGGCCTGACACATGGTGTAGGCGAAGAATGCATTGAGGCCCATACTCGGTGCTTGGGCGAAGGGCAGCTTGGCCATGAAAGCCAGCAACAGGGTGGCTATGGCCGAGCTCAAGGCTGTGGCTGTGAAGAGGGCTGCCTTGTCCATGCCTGTCGTTGCCAGTATCGTGGGATTGACAGCAAGGATGTAGCTCATAGTCAGGAATGTGGTGGCTCCGGCTATAATCTCGGTGCGCATTTTCATGGTGCGTGGATCGAATCCCAGCAGTTTGGTCAACATGCTCTTGCCCTGTCCGGGCTGGTTGCTGGTGCCGAGAGTGGTTGCTGTCGGCTTTGTCGTGTTGTCAGTGTTCATTTCTCTGGTTATTTTGTTTGGATGATTGTTTCGTGGGATGGATTCGTCTCCTCTGCTTTATAATGTCCGGTAGGTGGAGTGTTCAACCAGTGGTCGAGAATCATGCGGGCAATGGAGAGTTTTTCGGGAATAGTGGGCAGGTGGTCGCGCCTGAACCAACCGCCTCTCGAGAGTTCCGACTTTTGCAGACGGATGTCGCCAGAGACGTAGTCGGCCGTGAAGCCTACCATAAGGCCGCAGGGGTAGGGCCAGGGCTGGGAGCCGAAGTAGCGCAGATTGGTGATGGTGATGCCTGTCTCCTCCATGACCTCGCGATGGACAGCCTGCTCCAGTGTCTCACCGGTCTCCACGAAGCCGGCCACAAGTCCGTAGAAGTCGGTAGCGAAGTTGCGGGCATGAACGAGCAGCACTTCGTCTCCACGGCTCACGAGCACGATGATAGCTGTTGCCAACTGTGGCCACACCTCCTTGCCGCAGTTGGTGCAACGCTTGGATATGTCGGTGTGCATTTTCATGGGAGCCCCGCAAACGCCGCAGAACTGAGTGTTCTGGTCCCAATAAAGGAGCTCATGGCATTTCCCTGCCTTCTTATAAAGATCGAGAGGCAGTTTGTAGAACGACTTTCTCAGGCCGCACATCTCGTAGCGTGGG
This sequence comes from uncultured Prevotella sp., assembly GCA_900314365.1. Classification (GTDB taxonomy): domain Bacteria; phylum Bacteroidota; class Bacteroidia; order Bacteroidales; family Bacteroidaceae; genus Prevotella. The sequence goes on from OMVH01000261.1 coordinate 5,477, forward strand.
TCGCCTGTTACAGGAGCCTCTATGAGAAGAGTCTTCACGGGGGTGCCGTCGTCCATCGGTGTGATGTTCATCACGTGGGTCCATTCCTTCAGGGCTACGGGAGGCTCCGCACTGAGAGGAATGGTGAAACTGCCGTCGGATGTCCGTTCGAGAAGCAAATCTGACTTGCAGAAAACAAACCAAAAGATATTTTCCATACGATGGTGCAAATATAGTCAAAATTGATGAGAAACGTCTTTTTCAATAGGTAAAAAAATGGAATCGAGGTTCTGAGCTTTTTGTTTATCGCCCGTTGGAAGTTTCGGTATTCAGAAGAAGACCCCGCCAGGAGGAAGCCTTAGCGGGTGCGTTGCCGGGGCTGTCGTCTTGGCGGGGTCTGATGGATGTGCTCTTTGTCACCCGTCAGGGCACACAGAAGAAGAGCACTATAATCTGCGCAATAAAGATTCTGAGGAACATGCTCAGCGGGTAAACTGTGGAATAGCCCACGGCAGGAGCCTCACGCGAGCAGCACTGATTGGCGTAGGCGAGTGCGGGAGGGTCGGTACAGGTACCGGCCAGCATTCCCATGATGGTGAAGTAGTTGAAGTGGTACCTCATGCGGGCGATGGTGCCGATGATAAGGATAGGAATGACTGTGATGAGGAATCCCGTGTAGACATATTTCAGTCCGTCGCCCTGCACTACGGTGTCCCAGAATCCTGCGCCGGCTTTGATACCTACTGCGGCAAGGAAGAGCACGAGGCCTATCTCACGCAGCATCATGTTGGCCGATGTGGTGGTATATGTGACGAGCTTGATGCGGTAGCCGTAACGTCCGATGAGGATGGCTATGATAAGCGGTCCTCCGGCTATACCGAGCTTCATGGGGACAGGCATTCCGGGAATTGCGATGGGGAAGCTTCCAAAGAGTATACCGACAATGATGCCGATGAAGATAGTGGCGATGTTAGGTGCGTTGAGTCGTTTTACAGAGTTGCCCATGAGCTCGCTCACTCGATTCACGTTGTCTTCGCGTCCCACTACCATGATGCGGTCACCTATCTGGAAGCGGTGGTTGCGGCTGGCAAAGAGGTCGATGCCCTGACGCGTGATGCGCGTCACGTTGACACCGTAGACACTCGAGAAGTGCATCTTGCCCAGCGTTTTGCCGTTCATCTGAGGGTTGGTCACCACAATGCGGCGGCTTATCATAGGCTGCTGCTTGTCATCAAAGGTCCAGTCGCTCTCCAGCTCAGGACCGATGAAGGCCTTGATGGCTTCAGCGTCGGCCTCAGCGCAGACGATGAGAATCTCGTCGCCCATCTGGAAGAGCGTGTCGCGCTTCGGGGTGCTCAGCTGGCCGTCGTGAAGGATGTGGGTGCAGACGATGTCGCGGTTGAGAAACTCGGAAATTTGTTTCAGCGTGCGGCCTGCTATATAGGAATTGGCCACTTTGAGGTGTAGCTTGCAGGGCTTGGCGTGAGGGTTCTCGGCCTCAGCCACGTCGAGCTCCTTCTCCTCTTCGTCAAGTTTGACGTGACAGATATATCTTATGGCAATAGTAGCACCGATGATACCTACGACACCCAAGGGGTAGGCGCAGGCATAACCGTTGGCTATCTGGGGTACGTTGCCATTGGTATAGATAGAGGTGAGAGCCTCGTTGGCAGCACCTAGTCCCGGTGTGTTGGTGACGGCGCCGTAGAGCGTTCCCACCATCATGGGGAGATTGGTCTTCACCGAGGTGTCGAAGAAGATGTAATAGCAGGCAAACATCACTGCTACGTTGAGCAGAATGAGTCCCACGGAAAGCAGGTTGAGCGTGATTCCATCCTTACGGAAACTCTCAAAGAAGCCCGGACCCACTTGCAAGCCAATACAGAACACAAAGAGGATGAGTCCGAAGTCCTGTATGAAGTTGAGGATACTTGTGGGGGCTGTGAACCCGATGTGTCCGGCCAGAATTCCGGCAAAGAGCACGAAGGTGACTCCCAATGAGATGCCGAATATCTTTATCTTGCCCAGCAGGACACCGACAGCGATGACGATGGAGAATAGCAATGCTATGTGCGCCACCGAGTCGTTAGTTGTAA
>OMVH01000072.1 GCA_900314365.1 uncultured Prevotella sp.
TTTCGAGATTTTTATTTGTAAAGGATTCGGTTAGCGTTAGCATTATTTAACGCCCGTTTTTTCGTATCAAAAATCAAAGTTTTCCATTGCACACTCTCTCTATTTGGAGCTCACTTGCCCCGACAACAATCGGTGCCTATCATCGAGGCAACACCACCAAGAAAGAGCATAATACTTTGAATACTCCGATTACTCCGATTTCTCTGATTTCTCAGATTACTCAGAACTAAATATAGTATTCCGCAGAGTCGACAAGCCCGGCTCTTAGTGCGTACTTAATGGCTTCATGGACATTGTTGACACCCAGTTTGCGGAAGATGTTCTTTCGGTGAGTGTTCACCGTATGGAAACTGGAGTACCGCTTCTCTGCTATCTCGCGGGTAGTCATGCCGAGAGCGATGCAGCGCAGCACCTCAACCTCTGTCTTCGTGAGATTAGGCTGCTCCACCTGCGCCAAAGGCTGCTCAGCAAGCATACCGGCAGTCTGCTGGCAAATGAAACGGTGTCCATCGAGCGCAGCGCGCAGAGCCTCGGAAATTTCCTGCAAGGGAGAGTCTTTGCTGACCACACTGAAATGATCGCTTGTGGCAAGGAGACGGCGAACGAACGACGGACTGAGCTCATCGCTGAAAAGAATCCAATGAGCCAAAAGAAAACGCTCATGAAGAATAAAAAGCTCATCGATGTCACGAATGTCGAAAAGCGTATAGTCGAGCACCACCACAGAATTGCCCCCGGCATTGTCAAGGGCCCCGATAAGCTTCTCTTTAGAATCGACGCAGGCAATATCGTGCAAATTCATAGAAGAAGCCAAATAAAGAAGTCCCGCCCGAGTGATATCCTGGCGGTCGGCCAACAGCAGTTTCATTCCCAAATTCTCCATATATTCTTCACTTACATAACATCAACTCTCTTAGTGACAGCTTCAAAGCACAAAAGGCACTACATGCTGTCCCCAAAAGGAAATGCTATGTTTTAATGGCACAAAGTTAAGAAGAAAGAGTGAAAAAGCCGGTCAACTTCTTGGTAATTATTGTTATTTCCACTAATTTTGCACTTGCTATGACGCGACCACCTCTCTGGCCTGTTATTATAGGCACGGGCTTCGGAAGCGGCTTCTGCCCCATTGCACCGGGCACCGCCGGAGCCTTGTTGGCCACTCTGATATGGGTGGCTCTCTCGTATGCTATGCCCTCAGCCATACTCATCGCTGTAACGGCAGTGCTCATCGTAATCTCGACAGCAGCAGGCACATGGGCAGCAGGCAAACTGGCCCCCTACTGGGGCGACGACCCAAGCAAGGTAGTAATCGACGAGATGGCGGGCGTATGGGTGCCGTTGCTCGCAGCGCCGACAGGAAATCTGTTGTGGCCGTTGGCATGCTTCGCCCTCTTCAGGTTTTTCGACATCCTAAAGCCCCTCGGCATAAGAGCGCTCGACCAGCGCAAGGGCCCGTTCTGGGTGATGGCCGACGACTTGGCGGCAGGGCTCTACAGCCTTGTCATCATTCTGTTGGCACAATGGGCAATCTGAAGCACGCCATCATCACCTTCGGCAAAGCCCAGTGCTCGGCATGGATAGCCTCAGCAGTAGACTTTGGCGTCTCCATACTCCTGGCTGAGGTCTTCCACCTTTGGTACGGCTACGCCACCACCATCGGAGCCTTCAGCGGAGGCATCGTCAACTGTATCATCAACTACAATTGGGTCTTCCGCTCCCATAGTCTTGGGAAATACAAGGTGGCCCTGAGGTATCTTGCAGTGTGGATGGCAAGCATTCTGCTCAACTCCTGCGGCACCTGCTTCTTCACGGAGATCACGGGGCTGAACTTCGTCATCGTGAAAGCCGCAGTGGCCATCGTCGTGGCAGTGGTCTGGAACTACCAGATGCAACGTTTGTTCGTATTCAAATAAAATTATGAAATACAGGGACTTTCTACAAAAGATAATCTACAAAATTATCAACCCGCTTATCCATGGAATGATTAAGATGGGGGTAACACCCAACCTCATCACCACGGTGGGATTTATCGGCAATCTCGTCGGCACGGCCTTCTTCCTCTATGCTGCCTACATCTCGCAGAATGTAGGGCAGATGGGCGATGGCAACATCTATATCGGATGGGGCGGTGCTATCCTTATCTTCTCCGGCCTCTTCGATATGATGGACGGCCGGCTGGCCCGACTGGGCAACATGGAGTCGACCTTCGGAGCCCTCTGGGATTCCACCCTCGACCGCTACAGCGAACTCTTCTCGCTGTTCGGCATCTGCTCCTACTTCTTCCTCAACGGATGGTTCTGGGGCGGAGTCATCACCTTCCTTGCCATGGTAGGCTCCATGATGGTGAGCTACGTCCGCGCCCGTGCCGAGGGTATAGGCCTGGAGTGCAAGGTGGGACTCATGCAACGTCCTGAGCGCGTGGTCGTCACGGCAGTGACAGCCATTGCCGAGGGCATAGCCGACAACATGTGGTGGCTCTTCGGCGGCATGCTTCTCATTGCCGTACTGGCCAACATCACGGCTTTCTGGCGCATAGCCTACTGCTACCGTCAGCTGAAAGGAAAATAAGCCAGACACCAGCCCACCGTCTTCCCGGCTACACGACAGAAAGACAGACAGTGGACGGCAAATGAACAGAAAATCATGTATAGTCTTTGGCTTATCCTCTTCTACGCCCTGCTCGTAGTGTTGAAACCTACAAGAAAGCTTGCCCTGGCACTCACGCCGTGGCTCATCTTTGCCTGCTCCTACGACTGGATGCGACTTCTGCCCAACTACGAAGTCAATCCCATCGATGTGAAAGGTCTCTACGATGCAGAGAAAGACCTTTTCGGCATCACAACGGCTTCCGGGTCGAGAGTCATAGCCGGTGAATACTTCGCCGTGCACCACTGCACCATAGCCGACTTGCTTGCCGGCTTCTTCTATCTGTGCTGGGTGCCCGTACCGTTGGGATTTGCCATCTACCTATATTTTAAAGGCGACAAGCGCAACAGCCTGCGGCTCTCCATAGCCTTTCTCTTCGTCAATCTCCTCGGCTTCGCCGGCTACTACATCCACCCTGCCGCCCCACCTTGGTATGCCATGAACTACGGCTTCACGCCCATACTCAACACACCGGCCAGCACCGGGGGGCTCGCTCGCTTCGACGCGTTAGTAGGCCTCCCCCTGTTCAAGAACATCTACGGCAACAATGCCAATATTTTTGCAGCCATACCGTCGCTTCATGCTGCTTATATGCTCATAGCAATAACCTATGCCGTAATCAGTCACAGAAGCCGGTTCTGCATCGCCTCCTTCGCCGTGATATGCATGGGTATCTGGTTTACAGCCGTCTATACCGGTCACCACTACATTATCGACGTGCTCCTCGGCATAGCCACTGCCATCGTGGGGATGCTGGTACTGGAAAAAGGCATATTCCGTATCCCCGCCGTGAAAAGGGCCATGGACTGCTACGTGAGTCACATTTGAGGAATAATCATAAATAAATATAATTATTAAATGCCTGTCCCGTTATTCTAATAGGAATATAGTAACTTTGTGACATGAAGCGTTTTTTTATCATGATTGTCTGCATGATTGCGGCGACAACCACCTTCGCACAGTACGAGGTACAGTGCGAGGACACTTGCCGTCATATTCATGGCATTGACCTCAGTCATTATCAAGGTGACGTGTTTTGGGAAACAGTAGGCGACAACACGAAGATGGCCTACGTCTATCTCAAAGCCACAGAGGGCGGCAGCAACATCGACAGCAAATACGCTGAGAACATCCACCTTGCCCACCGATACGGACTCAAGGTGGGAAGCTACCACTTTTTCCGCCCCAAGGTGGACCTCAGGCTCCAGCTCGAAAATTTCAAGGCTCAGTGCCGTCCCGGCGACCAGGACCTCATCCCGATGATCGACATCGAGACTAAGAGCGGACTGTCAACGGACGAATTCTGCGACTCACTCTTCAAGTTCATTAAGCTTGTAGAAGAGTCCTACCGGCAGAAACCTTTGCTCTACACCTTCGCCAACTTTTACGACCACTACCTCTCAGGGAAAATAGACGGCTACAAGCTCATGATAGCTCAGTACACGCAGCGAGAGCCAGTGCTCCAGGACGGCCGCGACATCACCATGTGGCAATACACAGGCAAAGGACGCATCAACGGCGTTAATGGCTATGTAGACAAGAGCCGCTTCATGGGTAAACATACACTCCGGGAACTGCGCTTCAGACACTGAGTCCCCCCACCAGACGAGAACAACGTCAAAAAGCCTTAAAGCCTCCAAGGCCAGGCACAAGCATACAAAACAAAAGAACTATGGCAATCATAAAATGTCCTGAATGCGGTCACCAAGTGAGTGACAAAGCACCTGTATGCCCCTCTTGTGGGGTTGAGATAGCAGGCAAGGTGGTGCGCTGCCCACAATGCGGCGAGGTATACTTCAAGAACCAGCCCTCCTGCCCCATCTGCCATCAACCTAATCCAACTCTTCAGGCCGCTCCACCAAAACCAGCCCCAAAGCCTCAGCCTGCTCCGCAGACTCCTCAACGCCCCGTCGCACCAACAGTTCCGCCTTCCGACGGAAACAACAACGGCAACGACAATCAGAAGGTCAAGAACTCCAACCGCCCAACTATCATTGTAGCCTTCATTCTGGCTCTCATCATCATGGGATCGCTCTTCTACTTCTACAAGACGAGCAAGGACAACAAGGAGCAGGAAGCTTTCGAATACGCTCTGAAGAGCTCTGATCCGCAAGTGCTCCAGCAATTCCTCGACCAATATCCCGATGCTGACGAAGAGGATATCCTTGCCATACGCGACAGGCTGGCCAAGCTCAAGGCCACCGACCAGGACTGGCTCAACGCCGTCATCAGCGGCTCGAAGTCGGAATTGGAAGCCTACCTCGACAAGTATCCCGACTCCCCACATAAGCAGGATGCTCTCCACAAAATCGATTCGCTTGACTGGGTCGCTGTCTCGGCTACAAGCACTATCGACGCTTACCAGACTTATCTGACCGACCATCCCAACGGCGAGCATGTGGACGAGGCCAACGATGCCATTAAGAAAATCAACGCCAAGGAGATACAACCCGAGGAGAAACAGATGGTAGCATCGCTCTTCCGCACCTTCTTCCGCAGCATAAACACCAAGGACGAGGATGGTATCACAGGAAGCTGCGACCAGGTGATGAGCTCTTTCCTCGGCAAGCAGTCGGCTACACGTAATGATGCCGTCACCTTCATGCACAAGTTGTGGAAAGCCGACGTGAGCAACATGAACTGGTCACTGCCCGGCGACTACAAGATTCAGAAGAAGGAAGTAGGCGACAACGAATATGAGTACAACGTTACCTTCTCAGCCAAACAGGTCGTGGAGAAGACCGACAAGACGAGCCTGGAAAATCAATACCGAATTCAGGCAAGGGTGAACCCCGACGGACTCATTTCGGAGTTCAACATGACACGAATCATCGAATAGCCCGCACTGGCCTTTCGGCTTATGACTATCCCGGCATACGTCACTCGGTACGGTAGTCCCGGCCGGGCAGACAGTCAAGAAAAACAAGCTGCTGATAAATAAAGACATCCAAAGAGGACTGCTCCAAACATAAGGGGACAGTCCTCTTTATCGTTTAGAGCATAGATAACCTTCGACGCACCGACCAGTCGGAAATCCAAGTACTGACATAACGCATCCTCAAAGCCTACCACTCAACCGACTGGTTTCCGATGGTCAGCTTTTGAAGATCATAATAAGAGCCATTGTAAATATTGAAGTCGACAAAGCCCTTGATACCCGGCAGACGACCGGCATCGGTATGCTGCCAGAACTTCCATGCTCCCTTGTATTCAACCTTGTCGACATAGTAGTGGGCTATCCAATAAGGATAGTCATCGAATACTGGAGCACTGAGGTAGTTTTCCTTGAACTTATAGAATGTGTAGATAATAGGTTTCACCTGGTACTGGTTCTCCACGATGTGCAGCCACGTGAGCACATCACGCTGGAAATCCTCCACACTTTGGTTAGCCGGTTTCGACTCTATGTCAAGCACAGGAGGCAGGTCGCCCTCCTCTAAATGCACCTGCTTCAAGAAATAGTAAGCCTGGCTCCTGGCCGAGGACTTATTACTCCAGAAATGATAAGCGCCGCGGATGAAACCGTATTCGCGGGCTTGAAAGAAATTGTCATTGAAGTTGTCATCAAGTTTTGAGGAGCCTTCTGTGGCCTTGATGACAATGAATCGCAGCGGACATCCTTCGATTTCAGCATGGCGCAACTTGGGCCAGTCGATATCACCTTGGTAATGAGAGATGTCGATGCCGTGAATTTCATAACCTTCAGGATACTTGGCATCACCAAAGAGAGCACGCCATCTGAAGCCCGTAGGGCTGACGAAGAAATACCAGAAAGCCCAGGCATAAAGCAACGCAATGCCTACGCCGCCTGTCCACAGCGCCCATTGAGGATAGCGGCTGAGGAATGACGCACGCTTTCTGCGACGGCTACGCCTTGCCCTGGTTCTTCGTGTCATACAATAATAGAATAGAAAATGCGGGCCACCGGCACTTTGACCGGAGCAGCCACGTAAAGCCGCTCTCCTCCGGCCAAAGCGTCTATGGCCCGCATTCAATGATTATTCTTGCTCGAGAGCAAGTGTCTTTGTGGTCTGATCGCAGACATCACTCGGTCCCCAGTACTGGATAGGACCGGGATAGACATAACAAGTGTTCTTTGCCCACTCGTCGCGATGTGCAGCGAACGTCTTGAAGGGCTTGCCGTCGAGGTCGACAAGAGCCTTGCGGATAACAGGCTTCATCTTGCCATTACGGCGCTCCATGTTCATCATCATCGTGATGGGCACTCCGCCAGCCTTCCACTCATCGGTACCGGCCGTAAGATTCTTCACTATGGCCATATAGCCCGTCTTGCCATTGGCAATGAGCTGGGCAGCACTCGTACCGAGTGCATAGCAGTAGTCAGCATCGAAGTTTGACGGAGCGGCACAACGGCCCTCATAGCCGAAGAAATGGTGCTGAGCAGCAAACTTGCCCACATACTTACCTTCCTTCTTCCATTCAGCAAGCTTATTGCCAACCATCTCCGAGATGAGCTTCTCGGTCTCAATGAGCGACACTTGTACGTTTCCGTGGGGATCACGGTCGAGGCTCAGCTGGCGGGCTACGCCCTCAGGAAGCGTTGCGAAAGTGGCACGGTTGGCTTCTGAGAGATGCTCCAGAATGTAAGCACGTTGCGCATCCTTGTCGAGGTCACGATAATCTGCGCCATGAGCAGCAAGCAGGTCGTTCAGTTCCTGGATAAGACGTCCGATAGCAGGAATGAACTCAATAAGGCCCTCGGGGATAAGCACGACGCCGAAGTTATTGCCATCGGCAGCCCTGTGTGCTACGACGGAAGCAATGTTCTCAACAATATCGTTGAGCGTGAGGTCCTTCTGCTGAATCTCCTCAGAAATAAGGCAGATGTTAGGCTGTGTCTGCAGAGCGCACTCCAGGGCAATGTGTGAGGCACTACGGCCCATGAGCTTGATGAAATGCCAGTACTTGCGAGCTGAATTGCAGTCACGCTCGATGTTGCCAATCACCTCAGCATAGGTCTTCGTGGCAGTGTCGAAGCCGAAGCTGGTCTCAATCTGATCATTCTTCAGGTCGCCATCAATAGTCTTCGGGCATCCGATGACCTGCACGCCATACTTCTTAGCAGCGTAATACTCAGCCAGCACGCATGCATTGGTATTGGAGTCGTCACCACCAATAATGACTACAGCCTTAATGTCGAGTTTGCGGATAATCTGCAGTCCCTTCTCAAACTGGTCCTCAGTCTCAAGCTTTGTACGTCCCGAGCCAATGAGGTCGAAACCACCCGTATTGCGATAGTTGCTGAGCAGCTCGTCAGTAATCTCAATGTAATTATGGTCAACCAATCCACCAGGCCCCATAAGGAAGCCAAAGAGGCGGTTTTCGGGATTGAGTTTCTTGACCTCATCAAAGAGACCAGAGATGACATTGTGGCCACCAGGAGCCTGGCCGCCACTGAGAATGACTCCGACGTTCATCTTTGCCTTCGCGGGCTCGTCGCCAGGGACGAACTCTACAAGAGGCATTCCATAAGTGTTGGGGAACAATTGGCGAATTTCCTCCTGATCACCCACGCTCTGGGTCGGTTCGCCTTCTTTCACTTTCACATCACCTTGAAGAGCTTTAGGCAGCTTGGGCCTGTAAGCAGCTCTCTCCTTCTGCAATGCACTGATTTCCATCTTGAACGAATAAAAGTATTTAAGTTGTTAAATAAAGGAATTCCTTTTCCTCTTGCAAAGCTACAATAAATCTGTGAAATAGAGGAAAGAAAGGGGAGAAAACATTTTTTCCTGATATTTTTTTCCTATCTCTCCTTGCATCTCCCATTTTTTTTCTATCTTTGGCATTATAAAAGCTACCGGCCATTACTGACACTTCACGACTCCGACTGTGAGTTCTGATATGCCGGGACCGGACAAACTACCAAAAGACAACATTATGAGCAACAAAAGAGATTTGAAGAAAAGCATCAATTACGTGTGCAGTGACCTGTTCGCAGAGTGCGTTGCAGCCACACTTTACAGTGGAAACACCAACGAGGAGAACGCCAATGCTCTCCTTCGCTCCATACTCACTCTCCACAGCGACTTTGTCAGCCGTGTCTCGCATCCGGAGCCTGGCATGAAGGGCCGTAAATACTACAAGACTCTTGTAGCTGAATTCAATCAGCAGATTTCTGAAATTATTGACCAGATAGGCAACTTAAACTGACCCGGCCCTTCACAGCACACGATCAGAGGCAGGCAATCATCATGTTAGAAAAACTTTGCAGTTGGATACTATATAAACGTCTGGGATGGCACAAGGTAATCACCCAACCCCATCCCGACAAGTACATCATCAGCTTAGCCCCGCATACAAGCAACTGGGATTTTATCATAGGCCAGCTCTACATGCGGGCCGAGGGCATGAAAACCAATTTCCTCATGAAGAAGGAATGGTTCTTCTGGCCCTTAGGTAGCTTTTTCCGCCATATAGGAGGCATCCCCGTTTACCGCTCAAAACATACCAGCCTCACCGACAGACTCGCTCAGACCGCACGAGAGGCTGAAACATTCCATCTCTGCATCACTCCCGAGGGAACTCGAAAGAAGACCACAGAGTGGAAGCATGGTTTCTACTACATCGCCCTCAAAGCCAATCTGCCCATACTACTCTATGGACTTGACTACGGCTCGAAGTGCATCTACTGCACAAAGACCATCACACCGACAGGCGATGTAGATCGCGAGATGAAGGAAATAAAAAGCTACTACAAGGACTTCCGTGGCCGGAAGCCCGAGAACTTCAGCATAGGAGACGAAGCATGAGTGCACGTACACTGGTTTTGTCCCTCCTTCTCGGAATGACTTCGACTACAGTCCTGGCACAAGATGATGTCATTGGGGGCGCATGGGGCGACATCGACTACAAAGGAGCCCCGTGGGTGGCTAATATCTCACGCCCCAACCGCATTACCAAAGGACTTCAAGGCCGGCACATCACTGTGTGGGCCAGTCATGGACGCTACTATGACCTAACACGTCAAAAGTGGGAATGGCAGCGCCCTAATCTCTTTGCCACCAACGAAGACCTTTTTACGCAGACCATTGTCGTTCCCTTCCTCATTCCCATGCTCGAAAAAGCGGGAGCTTGTGTTTTCACTCCCCGTGAGCGCGACTGGCAGACCAAAGAGTACATCGTTGATAATGACGATGCCAAGCTTCAACCCTTCTATACCGAACAATCCACATCAAAGTCATGGCATGATGCCGGCCTTAAGGGATTTGCCCGACACGACGGTCCCTATGTCGACGGTGAAAACCCTTTTGAAAAGGGAACGCTACGCATGGCTAAGGTTACGAGGAAGAAGAATGCCAGTACCATCACCTATCAGCCTTCGTTTGAGGAGGCTGGACGCTATGCCGTCTATGTAAGCTATCAGACGGTTGAGGGGCAAAGTGTTGACGATGCATTATACATCGTCCGTCACAAAGGGCAAAGCACAGAGTTTCGCGTCAATCAGCAAATGGGTGGAGGCACCTGGGTATATCTCGGCACCTTCGATTTCGACAAAGGCTGCAACAGATACAACTGTGTCGTAGCAACCAACAACTCGCACCATCGTAAGGGCATTGTCACTTCGGACGCAGTACGCTTCGGCGGCGGCATGGGTAACATACAGAGGGGCGGCTCCGTAAGCGGACTGCCCAGATGCCTCGAAGGTGCACGATACTATGCACAGTGGGCAGGGGCTCCCTTCACAGTCTACAGCACCAAAGGAGGCACTGACGATTATGGTGATGACATCAATACCAGGAGTACTATGCTCAACTGGTTGGCTGGAGGAAGTGTCTTCATGCCAAGTCTGGAAGGAAAGAAAGTCCCTATGGAATTGTCACTGGCAGTGCACAGCGATGCAGGCTATTCGTCTGACTATAAGACAGTAACGGGGTCTCTGGCCATCTGTACCACTAATTTCAACGAAGGCAGATTGAATGCCGGAATCTCACGCATGGCTTCACGAGACTTCGCTTCCATGCTTCTGCAAAATACAGACAGAGACCTCAAAGCAGCCTTCAGCAACTGGAATATACGCTATCTTTGGGACCGCAATTATTCTGAAACACGCCTTCCGGAAGTTCCTTCAGCCATTCTGGAAACAATGTCGCACCAAAACTTTGCCGACATGAGACTCGGCCAGGACCCTTATTTTAAGTTTGTCCTTGCCCGGTCTATCTATAAGACTATACTACGTTTCATTACAATGGAGCATGAGGAAGACTGTGTCGTGCAGCCTCTGTCACCGAAGGATTTCAGTGTCACAGCCATTGGCCACAACAAAGTAAAGATTTCCTGGAATCCGCAGCCCGACTCTACTGAGCCATCCTCAAAGCCTACCTCTTATAATATATACACAGCCTCAGGCACAAGTGGTTTCGACAATGGAATCAATGTGAAGGGAACGAGTTATACGATGGAGGTCGAACCAGGCGTACAATATAACTTCCGTGTCACGGCCTGCAATGCTGGAGGCGAAAGCTTCCCCACCGAGACACTGTCGGCCTGTCTCCAGCCCAATGCCACAAAAACGATACTCATCATCAATGGCTTCCAAAGACTCTCATCGCCCGAAGTTATTGACAATGCCACTTCACAAGGCTTCGACCTCGATAAAGATGTCGGCGTAAGCTACGGCCTTACAGCAGGATGGGTAGGCAAACAAACGGGCTTCGACAAAAGCAGGATTGGAGCTGTGGGGCCTGGAGGACTGGGATGGAGCGGGGATGAGCTAGCCGGACATTTCATTGCAGGCAACGACTTCAACTACACAGCTTCACACGCCGAAGCCATAGCATCAGCCAAAATCTATAATGTGGTAAGTTGCTCGCGCGATGCCGTTGAAGGTGGACTTGTCAGTTTGGATGGCTATGACGCCGTTGACCTCATACTCGGCCTCGAGAAATCCGACGGCCATTCGCTGAACTACTTCAAGACATTCACGCCCCGTCTGCGCAACATCATCTCTGGTTACGCCAATCGTCAAGGCGGAAGTTTACTCGTGAGCGGTTCCTACGTTGGTTCCGACATGAAGACTGAAGACGAAAAGAACTTCCTGAGCAGCATCTTGAAGACACGCTGGGCTCCTTCAGACAGTGTCTGCAGTGAGGAAAGCGTGAACGGGCTTGGAATGAACTTCAACATTGTGCGTAAAATCAATCCCCAGCATTACGCCTCAACATCAGTCGATATTCTGCAGCCCGAATCACAAGCCATCTGCGCCATGCAGTATGCCGATGGTACAAGCGCAGCTGTAGCCTTCAAAGACAACACTTGGCGCTGTTTCACGATGGGATTCCCTTTTGAGTGCATATCCGGCTCTGCCGTAAGAGACCGACTCATGAGAGGAATACTCAACTATCTGCTGAACTGATAAAGCAAAGAACCCAACAACATCATAAAACCCACAAACAGTTAAGATTATGTACAAGATTCAAGCAAATCCCTCTGGCACCCGAAGCATAGAAGTGAGCGATGCCCACTTGGCCACGATCGACAAATATTCGCTCTTTCGCAATCTCGTTGACAGCAACGGCATCATTGACGAGAACGTACTCGAGAAACTGAAACTCAACGTCAGGTCCATCCTCGAATCTGAGGCCGGTCCCGACAAAGGTCTCCTCGATCTCTGTCTCGACGTCATCTACAACAGCAATATGAAAGCGTTCGGACTCCACAAGCTGGTACTGCTCTACATCAAATGGAAGCAGGAGCAGAAGGACTCTGCCGACGATGAACTTGAGGTGACCGACTGATGGCAAGAACTCAAAGAACAGCCCAGGCTCCCGGTATCAGTGGGCAACATGCAACCGACAGTACCGGCTACCAACTGACAGACTTCCTGCCTACCACCAAGAAAGAATGCGAACTGAGAGGATGGGACCAACTCGATGTCATCATCTTCTCTGGCGATGCCTATGTTGACCATCCGTCATTTGGCGTGGCCGTCATAGGTCGTTCGCTTGAGGCTGCAGGCTACCGTGTTGCCATCGTGCCCCAACCCGACTGGCACGGTGACTTCCGCGATTTCCGCAAGTTGGGCCGCCCGCGACTCTTCTTTGCCATCGCCCCAGGGTGTATGGACTCCATGGTCAACAAGTACACAGCCAACCGGCGCCTGCGTTCTGTAGACGAATACAGTCCCGACGGTCGCCATGACATGCGTCCTGAGTACCCTACAATAGTCTATTCTCAAATACTAAAGCGTCTATTTCCTGACGTTCCTGTCGTATTGGGAGGTATCGAAGCTTCCATGCGCAGGCTGACTCATTATGACTATTGGCAGGACCGGCTCCGCAAATGCATCCTCTGCGATTCCGGAGCCGACATCATCATGTATGGTATGGGAGCAAAGTCGCTCCTGCAGCTCTGTCAGGAAATTGAAGAAGGAAGACCCATGAAGGAAATCCACGATATTCCTCAAACGGTCTTCCTCGTTCGAAAGGACGATATTCCGGGAGGAATCACAGCCGACGACATTGTCCTCCACAGCCATGAGGAGTGCCTGGCCAGCAAGCGCTGTGAAGCGGAGAATTATCGGCACATAGAAGAAGAATCGAACAGAGTCCATGCCCAGCGCATTCTGCAGGAAGTTGACGGACTCTATGCTGTCGTCAACCCTCCCTACCCAACACTTACCACGGAGGAACTCGATGCCACCTTCGACCTGCCCTACACCCGTCAGCCTCATCCCAAATACAAGGGCAAGACGATACCGGCCTACGAGATGATAAAGTTCTCCGTAAATATCCATCAGGGCTGTTTCGGTGGCTGTGCCTTCTGCACCATTTCTGCCCACCAAGGAAAGTTCGTCGTATGTAGGTCGAAGAGAAGCATCCTCAACGAGGTACGCAAAGTCATCGATATGCCCGGTTTCAAGGGTTATCTTTCCGACTTAGGCGGTCCATCGGCAAACATGTATGGTATGCGTGGCCGCAACCACAAGGCCTGCGAGCACTGCCGCCGTCCCTCCTGCATCAATCCGCAGATATGCCCCAATCTCAACACTGACCTATCAAGCCTGCTCGACATCTACCACGCCGTAGATGCTTTGCCCGGCATCAAGAAGAGCTTTGTAGGCAGTGGCATTCGCTACGACTTACTCCTGCACGAGAGTAAAGATGAGAGAGTAAACGAGGCAGCCCGCCAATACACCCGCGAACTCATCACCCGTCATGTGAGCGGCAGACTCAAGGTAGCACCTGAACACACCTCGGACAATGTGTTGCGTCTGATGCGCAAGCCGTCGTTTGAAGAGTTCCGGGAGTTCTGCAAAATCTTTGAGCGCATCAACAAGGAAGAGAACCTTCGTGAGCAAATCATACCCTACTTCATCAGCAGCCATCCCGGCTGTCGTGAAGAAGACATGGCCGAGCTTGCGGCCATTACGAAAGGGTTGAATTTCAAGCTTGAACAAGTGCAAGACTTCACACCAACCCCAATGACCATCAGTACGGAGATGTGGTACACAGGACTTAACCCCTATACCCTCGAACCTGTCTTCAGCGCCCGCACACCACGCGAGAAACTTGCACAGCGACAATTCTTCTTCTGGTACAAACCTGAAGAGAGAGCCAACATCGAGCGCGAGCTGCGCCGCATCGGCCGGCCCGACCTCATAGCGAAGCTCTACGGCGGTTCAGCAGGCGGTCACACTTCCAAGGTACATTTCGACAATCGTCCCGTCGGCAGCCTTCCAACCACGGCTGAGCACGGAAGGAAGAAATCATTCAATCCCAACTTCAGCAATGACAATCATCGAAAGCAAAGTCGAGGGAAAGGAAAGCCCTCAGACATGCGAGGACGGCATCGCAGTGAACGATAGCTTTGTGGCTGTCGTTGACGGCAGCACGAGCAAGACTCCCCTCCACGTCGCCCCCAACATGAGCAACGGGCGCTACGCCATGAAGCTCATCACCAGCCTCGTGACGTCTATGTCTTCCACCCTCGGCTGTTCGGACTTCTGTACGCTTGTTACACGGCGTTTCCGCGAAGTCTACCAAGAAACAGGCCAGGACATGGCTCGCTTGGCCTTCCACCCCGAAGAGCGGCTCACGGCCAGTGCCATCGTCTACAGTCGCCACCGTCATGAGATATGGATGGTGGGCGACTGCCAATGCATGGTCAACGGAAACCACTTCGACAATCCCAAACCTTCGGAGGCTGTAGCAGCAGCCGAGAGGGCGAGAGTCGTAGAGGATGCTCTTTCAAAAGGAGTGACAGAGGAAGAAATAGAACGCCACGATCCGGGTCGTGACTACATACTACCGTTGCTCATCCACGGGATGGCCGGACAAAACAAAGAGTATGCCGTCATCGACGGATTCCCAATTTACATGCAGGGCGTCAGAATTATCAAGCTCACCCAACAGCCCTCCGAGATTATCCTTGCATCAGATGGCTACCCCATCCTCCGCCCCACCCTAAAGGAAAGCGAGTCGAAGCTGAGCACCCTGCTCCGCGACGACCCGCTATGCATTCATTCTTTTAAAGCCACAAAAGGACTGCACCGAGGCTATTGCTCTTTCGACGACCGGGCCTTTGTCCGCTTTCTCACAGACTGACTGTCGAAGCCTGACCAACCCGGTTGTTAACGTCAGGCACCCGTTCTGATTCTGCTGGCAATCCACTGCCCCACATCAGTAGTGCCATAATGTTTACCGCCTTCGACCTGAATCTCCGGTGTACGGACATCAGCCTCGAGACTGTCATCGACAGCCTTTCTGATAGCTTTTCCTTCCTCATTAAGTCCGAAATGCTCAAGCATCATAGCTGCAGAGAGTATCTGTGCCACAGGATTGGCAAGGTTCTGTCCCGCTGCCTGCGGCCAACTGCCGTGGACAGGCTCAAAGAGCGGTGTATGCTCACCCAAGGAGGCTGAAGGCTGTAGTCCCATACTGCCCGTGATGCAACTCGTCTCGTCGGTGAGAATATCGCCAAAAGTATTCTCCGTGACAATGACATCGAAGAAGCGGGGCTCTGTCAGCACTCGCATGGAGGCATTGTCGACAAACATGTAGTCCACTTTCACGTCCTCGTATTTTGGTTCCATCTCCTTGGCTATCTGCCTCCACAGACGGCTTGATGCCAAAACGTTAGCCTTGTCGACCACCGTCAGATGATGGTGGCGCCGCCGGGCAAATTCAAAGCCCACCTTCAGTATGCGTTCTATCTCCGGCCGGCTGTAGAAGTCGGTGTCATAAGCCTTGTCATTGTCCTGATACTTCTCTCCAAAATACATACCTCCTGTGAGCTCCCTGATAACAACAAAGTCGGCACCGCTGATAATCGACTCCTTGAGCGGACTCTTGTGGAGCAGACAGGGGAAAGTCTGCACGGGTCTGACGTTGGCAAAGAGTCCCAGCTTCTTTCTCATGGCCAGCAGTCCGGCCTCCGGCCTTACCTTTGCCGTAGGATTATTGTCATATTTTGGGTCACCGACAGCGGCAAAGAGCACAGCATCGGCATCCATACAAGTCTTGAACGTGGAGTCAGGGAAAGGGTCGCCCACCAGCTCGATGGCATGGGCACCGCACGGAGCCTCCTCGTACTCGAATTCATGACCGAACTTCTCAGCCACCGCGTCGAGCACAGCCAGACCTTGTTTCATCACTTCGGGCCCGATACCGTCACCGGGCAACACAGCAATCTTCAGTTTCATAAGTAGAATGGATAAATAAAAAAAGTATTCGTTGTCATTCTTCATCCTTCAGGATGACTCTATTGCTCTATGAGATTGAGCATCTTGAACGTAGCCTTTATGGCCGCTTCCGTCTGGTCGGCGTCAAGTCCACGTGTACGGATGAGGTTGCCATCGGCTCCATGCCAAGTGATAACCGTCTGCACGAGTGCATCGGTACGGCCACCGGGCGGAATGCTCACAGCGTAATTGGCAAGCAGAGGGAATGTGCGACCGAGCTTCTCCTTGTAAATCTTGCGAAGCGACTTCACAAAAGCATCAAATTGTCCGTCGCCCGTAGAATCAGCCTCAAACTCCTTTCCGTTAATCGACACCTTCACACTGGCAATGGGTTTCAGACCGTAGGAAGTGCTCACCATGTAGCTGAGCAGTTTCACTTTCTGCTCTCCTTCCTTCTGTTTGAGCACATCGCTGACAATGTATGGCAAATCGTCCTGCGTGACAATCTCCTTGCGGTCGCCGAGTTCGGTTATTCGTTTCGTGACGAGTCGCGTCTGTTCCGGCGTGAGTTCCAGTCCGAGTTCTTCCAGGTTCTTGGCTATGTTAGCCCGCCCGCTGTTCTTGCCCAATGCGTACTCGCGTTTCCGGCCAAAGCGTTCCGGTTTGAGCTCGTTGCAATAGAGGTTGTCCTTTCTGTCGCCGTCGGCATGGACTCCGGCCACCTGCGTGAAGACATTCTCGCCCACAATGGGCTGGTTGGGGGCCACAGCAATGCCGCTGTACCCCGACACAAGCTGGCTCACGGCGAAGAGCTGACTCTCGTCGATATGGGTTTCGGCTCCAAACTGGTCGGTCAATATGGCTTGCACACTGGCCAATGGCGCATTGCCACAGCGCTCGCCGAGCCCGTTGACAGTCACATGCAGTCCACGGCAACCACAGAGCACAGCGGCCAGCGAGTTCGAGACTGCCAAGTCGTAGTCGTTATGGGCATGGAAATCAAAATGGCTGTCAGGATAGTGTTTCACCATCTTCCGCATGTATTCCACGCACTGCAACGGATTCATGATACCAAGCGTATCGGGCAGCAGGAATCTTTTTACCGGAGTCTTCACAAGCCTGTCCATGAGACCGAACACATAGTCGGGACTGTCCTTCATGCCTGAGCTCCAGTCCTCTAAATAGAGATTTACGTCCATGTGCTTCTCCACGGCATAGTCGATGGCCCGCAAGATGTCGTCGAGATGCTCCTGCGGAGACTTGTGCAGCTGTTCCTCGCAATGCTTCCGCGACCCTTTCGCCAGCAGATTGATAACCCGTCCGCCGCATGATGCAATCCAGTCGACCGACTCATGCCCATCGACAAATCCGAGCACTTCAACCCTGTCCAAGAGTCCCACGCTGGCGGCATAGCGACAAATCATTGTCACCGCCTCACGCTCTCCCTCAGAGACACGGGCCGAGGCCACCTCAATACGGTCTACCTTCACCTTCTGAAGCAGCATCCGGGCTATCATCAGCTTCTCGTGTGGCATGAACGACACACCGCTGGTCTGCTCACCGTCGCGCAGTGTGCAGTCCATAATTTCAATAAGAGGATGTGGTATCATACCGTAGGGTATTTATATAGACTCTGCTCTTTCGCTTCGGTCTTCTCGCGGTTCTGCACAAGGAAATCGATATCGTCGAGCCCGTTCATGAGGCACTGCTTCTTGTATCCGTTGATGTCGAAATGCTCCGAACGTCCCGTCGCCAGATTAGTAACGGTCTGGTTAGGCAGGTCGACTCGTACCTCCGTGTGGCTGTCCTTGGCAATAGAGTCAAAGAGCTCCAGCAGGAAGTCATCCGTCACTACCACTGGCAGCACAAAGTTGTTGAGTTCATTGTTCTTGTGAATATCGGCAAAGAAAGAGCTGATGACCACTCTGAAACCATATCCGGCAATGGCCCAGGCAGCATGCTCACGACTCGACCCCGACCCAAAGTTCTTACCGGCCACGAGGATGCAGCCTCCGTAAGCCGGGTTGTTGAGTACAAAGTCTTTGTTCAGCGTCCCGTCCTTGTTATATCGCCAGTCGCGGAAGAGATTGTCACCGAATCCTTTCTTGTCGGTAGCCTTAAGGAAGCGGGCAGGTATTATCTGATCGGTGTCGACATTCTCCAGCGGCAGAGGCACACAGGTGGAGGTGATGACATTGAATTTCTGTTTCATACGTACCTTATTTATATAATAGGTGTAAAAGGGTTATTAAAGTGTGCGGGGGTCTGTGATACATCCCGTTATGGCAGCGGCAGCAGCCACGAGCGGACTGGCCAAAATCGTACGTGAGCCGGGCCCCTGCCGCCCCTCAAAATTGCGGTTGCTCGTCGACACACAGTACTTCCCGGCAGGCACCTTGTCGTCGTTCATGGCCAGACAGGCTGAGCATCCCGGCTGGCGGATACTGAAGCCCGCCTGCTGCAACACTTTGTCAAGGCCCTCTGCCTTTATCTGCGATGCCACGAGCCAGCTGCCCGGTACGAGCCAGGCCACGACATCGGGCGACTTCTGATGCCCTTTCACCACGGAGGCGAAAGCTCTGAAATCTTCTATGCGGCCGTTGGTACAGGCTCCGAGGAAGACATAGTCTATCTTCTTGCCCAACAGTTTCTCGCCAGGATGGAAGCCCATGTAGGCCAGACTCTTTTCGAACGACGCTACCTCCGTAGTTTCCACGTCGCTGAGTTGCGGAATGCTGTCGTTGATACCCATTCCCATACCAGGGTTAGTACCATAGGTGATGCGGGGCTCTATGTCGGCAGCATCGAAACTGAGCTCGCGGTCGAAGACGGCATCCTCGCCACTACGCAATGTCCTCCAGTAGGCCACGGCTCTGTTCCACTCGGCTCCCTTGGGGGCATACTGCCGTCCCTTGAGGTAGCGGAACGTGACTTCATCTGGGGCTACAAAGCCTCCGCGTGCACCCATCTCTATGGACAGGTTGCAGAGAGTGAGCCTTCCCTCCATGCTCATCTGGCTTACAGTGCTCCCGGCATACTCCACAAAGTAGCCCGTGGCTCCGCTCGTGGTGATGCGGCTCATCAGATAGAGCGCCACGTCCTTGGGTGTCACCCCCGGCCCCAGTTTGCCGTTGATGGTTATGCGCATCGACTTAGGCTTCTGCTGCAGAATGCATTGCGAGGCCATCACCATAGCTACCTCCGACGTACCAATGCCGAAGGCGACGGCTCCTACGGCACCGTGTGTCGAGGTATGCGAGTCGCCGCAGACGATGGTCATCCCGGGCAGAGAGAGTCCCTTCTCAGGCCCCACCACATGAATGATGCCGTTGTCGGAGCTCTTCATGCGGTACTCCTTGAGTCCGAACTCACTGCAGTTTCTGTCGAGGGTCTCCACCTGCCGGCGACCGATGGGGTCGGCAATGGGCTTGTCCTGGTCGTGAGTCGGAATGTTATGGTCGGGCATGCAGACTATCTGCTTCGGACGAAAACATTTCAGTCCGCGTGCTCTGAGCTCATCAAAGGCCTGCGGCGAGGTGACCTCATGACAGTAGAGCCTGTCGATATAGAGTTGCTGAGGACCGTCGGGTACACTCTGCACCACGTGGCTGTCCCAGATTTTGTCGAAAAGTGTATTCATTATCTTGTTCTGAATTTGTTGATACAATCAATATAAGCCTCCACACTGGCAGTGACAATATCGGTATTGGCACCGAACCCGTAGTAGACACTGCCATCGTACTCCACTTGCATGTGCACCTTGCCCACATCGTCGGAGCCCTTCGAGATAGCCTGGATAGTGAACTCTTTCAGTGTCATCTGCTTACGGATGATACGCTTCAGAGCCTTGATGGCAGCGTCCACAGGACCGTTGCCCGACGAGCATTCCTCAAATTTCTGACCGCTGATGTCGAGTCCGATGCTGGCCACGCTCTTCACTCCCTTGCCGGTGGTGACCTGCAGGAAGTCGAGCTTCACGGCATGGGTCTCGGCTGTGTCAGCTCCTGCCAGCATAAGCACATCAGCATCGGTGACTTCCTTCTTCTTGTCGGCAAGCTGCAGGAAGGCCTTGTAGATTTTGTCGAGACGCTGCTCGTCCACGTCGACACCGTTGACATGAAGCCTGTATTTGAGAGCGGCGCGCCCACTGCGGGCAGTGAGCACAATGGCGTTGTCCTCTATACCCACGTCCTTGGGGTCGATAATCTCATAGGTCTGGGCATTCTTCAGCACGCCGTCCTGATGGATACCGCTGGAATGGGCAAAGGCGTTGCGCCCCACTATGGCCTTGTTGGGCTGCACCGGCATGTTCATCAGACTCGACACCATACGGCTGACGGGATAAATCTTCGTGGTGTTGATATTGGTGTCGATGCCAAGATGCTTGTGGCACTTCAGAATCATGGCTATCTCTTCCAGCGACGTGTTTCCGGCACGCTCGCCGATGCCGTTGATGGTGACTTCCACCTGGCGTGCGCCGTTGATGACGCCTTCGAGGGTGTTGGCCGTGGCCATGCCCAGGTCGTTGTGGCAATGGGTAGAGATGATGGCGCGGTCGATACCGTCGACATGCTCTTTCAGATAGCGAATCTTGCTGCCATATTCTTCGGGCAGGTCGTAGCCTGTGGTATCGGGAATGTTCACCACGGTGGCGCCTGCCTTGATGACCGCCTCCACCACACGTGCCAGGTACTCATTGTCGGTACGCCCTGCATCCTCGGCATAGAACTCCACATCCTCGACATACCTCTTGGCGTACTTCACTGCACGGACAGCACGCTCGAGGATGTCTTCACGGGTGGAGTTGAACTTATACTTGATGTGGCTGTCGCTTGTGCCTATGCCAGTATGAATACGCTTGTGGCGTGCGTATTTGAGCGATTCTGCTGCCACGTCAATGTCCTTCTCCACTGCCCGCGTGAGGGCACAGATGGTGGGCCATGTCACGGCCTTGCTGATTTCCACCACCGAGTTGAAATCACCGGGCGAAGAGATGGGGAATCCCGCCTCTATCACATCGACACCCAAGAGTTCGAGCTGCTTGGCCACCTGAATCTTTTCTACTGTATTCAACTGACAACCGGGCACCTGTTCACCATCCCTAAGCGTGGTGTCGAAAATAAACAATCTGTCTTTCTCCATCTTTCTCTCACTTTACCGTTATATCGTTTGAGCCGCAAAATTATCATATTATTTTGGAAGTACAAAATAAATCGTAGGAAATTATGGTTATTTTAATTTGATTTGATAGTTTTTCGGCGGTTAAACTTCAAAAGCTCAAAGAAAAGTTTGTTAGCAGATACTAAAAGGCGGAGAGCACTTCCATCACGGAAGCAGTCTCTCCGCACACGGATTAAGAGTCTTATTTGTTGTCAGACATCACTCTCAGCGGCGCCACCTCGAAACATCCGGCCATCACTGTTTGCAGACGGCTTTTGGAAATGCTATTGCAGCTTCTCGCCCTCAGTGTCTGAATGGTAGTACGCGCCCACAACTGCGAGGAACTGTTTCTTCAGGCGTTGCAGCAAACCAGGCTGATGCTTACTGATATCGGTCTTCTGGGCGGCATCGGCACTGAGGTCGTAGAGTGCCCAATGGTCCAGATTGCCAAGTTCATTGCCCGTCTCGTTGGTTTCGGGGCCCTTGTAGGGTGGGAGCAACGCGTAACTTCCCGAGCGGTAAGCCAGCCGGCCTTGGGCCTCCACCACGTAGCCCTTGCGCCCCTTATCCGACTTTCCGAGGAAGGCTTTCAGGTGGTTCTCCGAATCGAGTCCTGCAGGCACAGGCTGTCCCACGAGGGCTGCTATCGAGGCCAGCAAATCCTGTTGCGTCACCAAGGCATGGCTCACCACAGGTTTGATGGTGCCTTTCCAATATACGAAGAAAGGTACTCGCGTTCCAGCCTCGAAGAGACTGTACTTGCCGCCCCGTAGTCCTCCATTGGGGTCGTGCTGCTTTCGGGTATTCCGAGAGCCGTCCTGATAGCCGTCGTCAAGAACCGGGCCATTGTCGCTTGTAAAGATGATGAGGGTATTCTCCAAGAGGCCTTTCTCCCTGAGCATGCCCATCACCTGGCCAACGCACCAGTCGGCTTCCTTCACAACGTCGCCACGCGGTCCCAAGGCCGTGGTTCCGGCAAAGGCGGTGTCGGGCACACGGGGAACATGAGGCTCATGCAGACCGTAGTAAAGGAAGAACGGACGAGACATGGAGGCCGTATCGACGAATGCCCTGACCTTTTCTACGAGGCAACGCGCCATAGTGGTATCGTTCCAGATGGCCGACCGTCCGCCTTTCATGAATCCGATGCGGGGTATGCCATTGATGATGGAACCCTGATGACCGTGCGACCAGCGCATGCGCATCCTTTCCGGATGATTCACTGCCGTAGGCTCGCCTTCGAAGGGACGGGAATAATCCACACTGATGGGGTCCGAAGGATCGAGCCCGGCTACACGGCCGTTCTCTACATAGACGGTGGGGACGCGGTCGACAGTGGCCGCAATAAGATAGGAGTAGTCGAAGCCTAAGTCGGCCGCTCCCGGACTGATCTTCTTGTTCCAGTCTATCTTCCCCACACCCATGCCGAGATGCCATTTCCCGATGGCTGCCGTAGCGTAGCCAGCCATGCGGAGCATCTTGGCGAGTGTGAACTGTTGCGGACTGACCAGCAGGGGGGCATCGCCGGGCAGTATCTTCGCATCTTTATTTTTCCACGGATACATACCGGTTAGCAGTGCGTAGCGCGAGGGAGTCGACGTGGCCGATGAGGCATGACCGTCCGTAAAGCATACTCCTCCCGCAGCCAAACTGTCGATATGAGGAGTTGGCAGTGTGCGGTTGCCGTAAGCACTCACATCACCCCAACCAAGGTCATCAGCCACGATGACGATGATGTTAGGACGCTTCTCTTTTCCGGAAGCGACAACAGGCAACAGCATAAGGGCAGACAGAGCAGACAGTTCTTTTTTCATTTGTTACAGCTTGAAGCGGATTAGTACAGGGCCTACACATTGCAGATGGACAACCGCCATAGGCCGGGCATCTGCTGGGGTTATTAGGCAGACTTTTAACGTCAGTCATCGTGTTTGCGGGACAGAATCGGACTGTCAGGGCCTTTGAAGGCAACACGCTTTATAATAACGGTCCCGGAGGTCAATATATTATGGTATAAGGATATAATTTTGCTCTCTTAAGGGAACAATGCTTTGACTCAAAAAGTGTTGCCACCAAACTCTGGGAGCTTCAAGCGGCTACCGTTGTAAACCTAAGTCATTGCCGCTGAAAAGAAGGGGGTTGCCGGATTGGGTCTACGCAAGGAATTCACGGGTTGGCTACGCGTTGCTTGTGCTGGCAGTAATGCGCTCATAACTATCTCTATGACCGTCATCTGCTCGCGGTACTGTCAATGGCGGACTGAAACCGTTTACGGGGGACATCTTTTCGATACCAACGCCGGTGCTTTGGAGGGCACGGTGAACTGTATAGTCTCCTGACTTCGTCAATGCGTCACCCTGAATCGAGAATAAGTTTTTGGAAAATA
>OMVH01000059.1 GCA_900314365.1 uncultured Prevotella sp.
AAGCGCTCGGATTTTCTCTATTTCGAGATTTTTATTTGTAAAGGATTCGGTTAGCATTAGCATTATTTAACGCCCATTTTTCCGTATCAAAAATCAAAGTTTTCCATTGCACACTCTCCCAATATGAAGCTCACATTCGCCCAAAAACAAGAAGCATTATTACCGACACACTGCAAATCAAATAGACCAGAAGTAATTGTAGAACCAACACAACAGGAAATATAGTTGCCTCTCCCCCACCCCTCCACAGCCTCTCCACAGAGAGCCCAAAGAGCACCGACATGCGCACTATTCCGAGAAAAAGCCCACGATTTTCTTTGCTATTCCTCCCGTTTGCAGTATCTTTGCAAATGAATGCTTAACACTAATAATATGAATGATAAGAAGCTTATGAACCGTGCGGCCGACAACATCCGCGTGCTGGCAGCCTCCATGGTTGAGAAGGCTAAGTCAGGACACCCCGGCGGTGCCATGGGCGGAGCCGACTTCATCAATGTGCTCTTCTCCGAGTACCTGGTCTACGACCCCGATGACGCCACGTGGACTGGCCGCGACAGATTTTATCTCGACCCGGGCCACATGTCGCCGATGCTCTATTCAGCACTTATGCTGCAAGGCAGGTTCGCCATGGACGAGCTCAAAGAGTTCCGCCAGTGGGGATCACCCACCCCAGGACATCCAGAGCTCAATTTGGCAAGAGGAATCGAAAACTCCTCAGGGCCGCTGGGACAAGGACACACCTATGCTGCCGGTGCAGCCGTGGCCGAGAAATTCCTTGAGGCCAGACTTGGGCACGATGTAATGCAGCACAAGATATACACCTATATCTCCGACGGAGGCATACAGGAGGAGATTTCACAAGGCACAGGCCGGCTGGCAGGTGCTTTAGGGCTCGACAACCTCATCATGTTCTACGATGCCAACGACATCCAACTCTCTACAGAGTGCACCGTTGTGACGCGTGAGGACACGGCCATGAAATACCGCTCCTGGGGATGGAATGTCATGACCATCGACGGCAATGATGTCGACGAAATACGCAAGGCTCTTGATGCCGCCCTTAAAGAGACAGAGCGCCCCACGCTCATCATCGGCCACACCGTGATGGGCAAGGGAGCCCTCAAAGACGACGGTACAAGCTATGAGCACAATGTGAAGACCCATGGAGCACCGTTGGGCGACGGTGCCTATCGCAACACGGTCACCAACCTTGGCGGAAACCCCGACGACCCGTTCCATGTATGGGATGACGTGCGGAAACTCTATCAGCATCGCAACGACGAGCTCCGAACCATAGTAGCGCGTCGCCGGGCTGCAGAGAGAGACTGGGCCGGGCGCAACCCCGAAAAGGCTGCACTCATGAAGGAATGGTTCTCAGGCAAGGCTCCTAAGGTGGATTGGAGCGGACTGAAGCTCAAGCCCAATGCCGCCACGCGAGTAGCTTCGCAGGCTTGCCTCAGTGTGCTGGCCGAACAGGTAGGCAACATGGTGTGCTCCTCTGCCGACCTCTGCAACAGCGACAAGACCGACGGCTTCCTCATGAAGACGAAGGAATTCAAACGGGGCGACTTCTCCGGAGCTTTCCTTCAGGCCGGCGTCAGTGAGCTCACCATGGCGTGCATGTGCATCGGCATGTATCTCCACGGCGGAGTCATCCCTGCCTGTGGCACATTCCTCGTATTCTCCGATTACATGAAACCCGCCATCAGAATGGCTGCCCTCATGGAGGTGCCCATCAAGTTCATCTGGACCCATGACGCCTTCCGCGTAGGCGAAGACGGCCCTACCCACCAGCCTGTGGAGCATGAGGCACAACTGCGCCTGATGGAGAAGATGCGCAATCATCACGGTAACGACAGTCTGCGCGTATTCCGCCCGGCCGATGTCCACGAAGCTGCTGTATGCTGGCAAATGGCCGTGGAAAACATGTCGACACCGACGGCACTCGTTTTCTCGCGGCAGGGCATCACCGACCTTCCCGAAGGAACCGACTATGAGCAAGCCCGCAAGGGAGCCTATATCGTGGCCGGTAGCGATGAGGATTTCGATGTCATTCTCTTAGCCTCCGGCTCTGAGGTGTCGACACTCGTTGCAGGCTCGGCCCTGCTCCGCAACGACGGCATCAAGGTGCGAATAGTCAGTGTACCGTCCGAAGGCCTCTTCCGCCGCCAGCCAAAGGAATATCAGGACCGGATTCTGCCTCCTGGCTCTCGCATATTCGGGCTCACCGCCGGCCTGCCCGTAACCCTCGAAAGCCTTGTGGGCTACAACGGACGTGTGTTTGGCCTGCCCAGTTTTGGCTACTCGGCACCCTACAAAGTGCTCGACGAGAAGCTCGGCTTCACAGCTGAAAACGTAGAGAAACAAGTAAAAGACTTCCTCAAGGCTTGATAGCTTTGTAATCCCGATATCCCTCCGCACCCTCGCTATAACCCGGCTGCGGAGGGTATCCTTTTAGACACAAACTACAATATGATACAAGTAAAGACAGTAGGTCTGGCCAGCGACCACGCAGGCTACGACATGAAGGAGTTCGTAAAAAAGTATCTCACGGATAAAGGAATCCCTTTTAAGGACTATGGTACATTTACCAACGAGAGTTGCGATTATCCTGATTTCGCCCATGCTCTCGCCGAAGGCATAGAGCACGGCGAGGTCTATCCGGGTATTGCCATCTGCGGCACAGGCGAAGGCATGGCCATGACACTTAACAAGCACCAGGGCGTTCGCGCCGGATTGGTGTGGGAGCCCGAGATAGCCCACATGACACGCCAGCACAACAACGCCAATGTGCTCGTCATGCCCGGTCGCTATATCGATAACGATATGGCAACAAAGATAATGGACGAATTCTTTGCTACCGACTTCGAAGGAGGTCGCCATCAGCGCCGTGTCAATAAGATACCCTGTTTCAAGTAACCTGCTGAAGAATGCGAGCGGCTCTGCATGGGCGGAAACCACACAAGTCTCTTGCTTCCAACTATATGAACAGAACTGACTTTCGCTTCGAAATCTGTGCCAACGGTGTTGAGAGCTGTCTGGCTGCCCAAGAGGGAGGTGCCGACAGAGTGGAATTGTGCGCTGGCATTCCTGAGGGAGGCACCACACCCTCCTATGGTGAGATTGCTACAGCACGCGAATTGCTTCGCACGACCCGCCTGCACGTGATTATTCGTCCACGCGGGGGAGACTTCGTCTACAGTCCCTTGGAAATCCGCCGTATGGCTCTCGACATCAAGATATGCCGACAGCTCGGTGTTGACGGTGTCGTCATAGGATGTCTCACTCCCGAAGGCCTCATCGACCATGAGGCGTGCCGCATGCTGATAACCGAAGCAGGCAGCATGAGCCTCACGTTCCACCGTGCCTTCGACCGTTGCGCCCATCCCTCGCAGGCTCTCGAAGAACTCATTGGCCTCGGATTCAGCCGCATCCTCACATCTGGTCAGCAACCTACAGCCGTCCAAGGCGTGGACTTGCTCCGTGAACTCCACCGGCAGGCCCACGGACGCATTCATATTCTGGCTGGATGCGGTGTCAATGAGAGCAATATTTACGAAATCTATCAAGCCACCGGCATCCACGAGTATCACTTTTCAGCCCGCGAGAAGACAGTCCGGACTAATGTCTTGGCCAATCCCAATGTCTATATGGGCAGCCCCGACACCGACGAGTCATCGCTCAGCTACACTACAAGACGACGTGTGGAGGATACCATCGCAGCCCTCATCACCCCTCAACAAACCACCATGAAGTCATGAGAAAAATCATTCTCTCCCTACTCCTCACTTGCCTGTCAACCATAGCGGTTGCCGGCAATTTCATCAGTGACCCTACCTACCGAAGAGCTATGGAAGCCACTTTCAACAAACGAATGGGCACCATAGGCAGGCAGTTCGTCAACATACCATCCACTGCTACGGCTGAGGAAACGGAGATGCTCCATTTCCTCTATGCCTACATGACGCTCGCCGACTTCACCGACTACTCCACCGATTTCTATCTCTCCAACGTTCGTGCCACCTTACAGGCACGCAGAGAAATGCCTTGGGGCAAGGACATTCCGGAGCTTATCTTCCGTCATTTTGTTGTTCCGCTGAGAGTGAACAATGAGAACTTGGACAGCAGCCGCACCGTCTTCTACAAAGAGCTGAAGGACCGCGTGAGGAATCTTCCGATGAAGGAGGCCATCCTTGAAGTGAACCACTGGTGCCACGAGCACGTCACCTATCATCCCTCCGATGCGCGCACATTGGCGCCATTGGCCTGCTACAGAACAGCGCTGGGACGATGTGGTGAAGAGAGTACCTTCACTGTGGCAGCCCTCAGAGCAGTGGGCATCCCGGCCCGACAAGTCTATACACCTCGCTGGGCTCATACCGACGACAATCATGCCTGGGTGGAAGCATGGGCCGACGGCCGTTGGTGGTTCATTGGAGCCTGTGAACCCGCACCTGTGCTCAATCTTGCTTGGTTCAACGAGCCAGCCGCCCGTGGCTTGCTCATGCACACACGTGTGTTCGGCGACTACCGTGGCCCGGAAGAGGTAGTGTTGCGCACTGCCGGATTCACAGAAATCAATCTTGTTGCCAACTATGCTAAGACAGCCCGCGCAGACTTCCATATCCTCGATGAAGCAGGCAAACCTGTTGAGGGAGCACGTGTGGAGTTCAGAATATATAACTACAACGAATTCTATCCTGCAGTCACGAAATACACCGACAGCAAGGGACAGACCAGCCTCACCGCAGGCCTTGGCGACATGCTTGTCTGGGCCTCCAAGGACGGCAAGTTTGGCGTGAGGAAGGTGAGCTTCGGCAAGGATAACAGCGTTGATATTACTCTTCGCAAGGGTGGTAACTGGGCTGAATATACGGCCTTCGACCTTACTCCGCCGGCAGGAAAAGCAAACCTTCCGGAAGTGACTGCTGCACAGGACGCAGAAAACAAACGGCGCATGGCGGCAGAGGACTCCATACGCAAAGCTTACGAAGGAACATTCTATCAGGGTGAGACAGAATCAGAATTGGGCAAGATGCTCAAGCAGTCGCGCGGCAACTGGCAGGTCATCAGACAGTTTGTCGACCGTCACCAGGGCAACGAAAGGGAAAGGGCCCTGGGCATCCTGCGGTCGATTAGCGAGAAGGATCTAAGAGACATGCCGATGGCTATCCTCGAGGATAATTTCAACGCGCGCAGCAGTCAGCTCTGTCCCCGCGTGGAGGATGAAATGATAATCACTCCTTTCAAATGCTTCCTGCAGGATGTGTTTCCCAAGAAGCAGGCCGATGCCTTCCGCAGTGACCCCGCGCTGCTCGCAGAGTGGGTCAGAAAGAACATTCGGCTGACCACCGAGAAAGAACTGCTGAACATCCCGCAGACTCCTGTCGGTGTGTGGCGTTCACGAATAGCAAACGACAGGTCGCGCGGCATTTTCTTCGTTGACCTCGCAAGGAGCCTCGACATCGAAGCTCGCAAGGATGTCGTAACAGGCAAGATACAGTACAAGAAAAATGGCCAGTGGGTGGATGTCGCTTCTGGCGAGGCTAACCAGCAGGCAGCCCCCACGGGGAAACTTCTTATCAACTATACTCCAACAACGCATCAGCCAGACCCAAAATATTTCTATAACTTCACCATCTGTCAACTGACCCCCGACGGTTCATCCTCAACGCTCAACTACGAAGAGGCCGGCGATGGCAGTAAGGCTGATCCGAGTTGGGAAAACACCTTCAAGAAGGGTGTCGACATTGCTGAAGGGACTTATCTTCTCATTGCAGGCACCCGTCTTGCCAGTGGCAAAGTGCTCGCAAGAACCCGTGAGTTCACTATCAGCAAAGGAAAGACTACCGACGTGACCCTTTCATTCCCCGAGGCTAAGGAAGAGCCGTCGGTGATAGGAAGCTTCAACAGCGAGTCAAGGTTCCTCATGGACGACAAAGATGTGAGTGTACTCTCTCAAACCGGGCGAGGCTTCTTCATAGTCGGTGTCGTAGCCCCGGGCGAGGAGCCTACCAGTCACGCCCTGCGTGATATCTCCAAAGTAAAGGACGGTATCGACACATGGGGCCGCCCCATGATACTGCTGTTTGAGAGCGAGTCGGATAAGAATCGCTATCTGAAATCGGACTTCGGGAAGATGCCTGGAAGAACCGTTATCGGTGTAGATAAAGACGGAAGCATCCGCAAACAGATTGCCAAAGAAATGCACATGCCCAATGCAAGACAGCTGCCCATGTTTATCGTTGCCGACACTAATAATAAGGTAGTGTTCTCATCACAAGGCTACACCATCGGCCTGGGCGATCAGTTGCTCAATGTCGTAAACAAGCTCAAGTAGAGGCAATCCCTCTCATGCAAAGAAAGCCACCGTCGAGAACGCTCTGCTCGCCGGTGGCTTTCTTTGTAAAGCTTGGATGGAAGTCTACTTACGAGGTTCCATGTCCTTTTCACTGTAAGGGAAGTGGAAATCGTAGGACTTGTCGAACACTTCTCTCACCTTGTTTATTTCGAGCAATGTCGTGCCCCCGCCCTCACCGAAGGTGCCGCTCAGATAGGCAATCTTATCGTCGAGACCAATATATCCTTTCTGTCGCAGCATTCTCAAGGCTGCCGTAAAGAGATGTTCCGGTGAAGTATGAGCCTTTTGGTAGATAGGAATCACCCCGTAGCTGAGGTTGAGCCAACGCTGTGTCTTTTCCTTGTAGCAGATAGCCAATACTGGCATCGGACCGCGGAAAGCAGCCAGACAGCGGGCCGTCTGCCCCGTTCCACTGTCAGTGATGATACCTTTCACACCCAGTTTCTTAGTGGCCTCTATGGCGCAATGAGCCAGGAACTGGCGCTGGTCATTGGCATCACGCTGGCTCAGCTCGGCATCGTCGAAAGGCAAACGGTCGTTCTCAGCCTGTTCGGCTATGCGAGCCATCGTCTGAACGGCCTCCAGGGGATATTTGCCTGAAGCTGTCTCCCCGCTCAACATCAAAGCGTCGGTGCGATAGAAGATGGCATTGGCAATATCGGTCACCTCAGCCCGCGTAGGCCTCGGATTCGTAATCATGGTGTGCAGCATCTGTGTGGCCACAATGACGGGCTTCTTTTCGAGCACACATTTTCTAATGATACGACGCTGGATACCAGGAATCTTCTCTATGGGCACTTCTATGCCAAGGTCGCCACGCGCCACCATGACACCGTAAGAAGCAGCGATAATCTCGTCGATATTGTCGACACCCTCCTGATTCTCTATCTTTGAAATTATCTTGATGTCACTTCCATGATCGTCGAGCACCTTCTGGACAGCAGCCACATCAGCAGCATTCCGCACGAAGGAATGTGCTATGAAGTCGACATCCTCCTCAATGGCAAGCAGGATGTTGCGCCGGTCCTTCTCCGTAAGAGCAGGCAAATCAATGTGCTCGCCCGGAACGTTCACACTCTTGTGGGCACCCAACACGCCGTCGTTCTCACAACGCGCAACAAGCATCGGGCCTTCGCACTCCATGACATCGAAACTCAGGGTGCCGTCGTCGACAAGGACATGGTCACCCACTTTTACATCGCGCGCAAAGTCGGGGTACGAGACATTGATGATGTCGTGCGACGTTTCCATCTCCGGGCGGCCGAAGATTTTCACCACGTCGCCCGTCTTATATTCGATAGGAGCCTCCACATTGGTAGTTCTCACTTCGGGTCCCTTGGTGTCGATGAGCAGGGCGATATGGGGCGAAACGGCCCTCACATTGCGTATGATAGTTCTGATTCCTTCTTCCGTGGCATGGGCCGTGTTGATGCGTACCACGTTCATGCCAGCAAAGAAAAGCTTGCGCAGAAAGTCAACCTCGCATCTGCGGTCGCTGATGGAGCATACAATCTTAGTCTGTTTCATATACTTCGCAATAGTTGTATTACCTATATTATACAGTGCAAAATTACGAATAATCCCTGATAGTCCCAATTAATTCTCAAAGTATTTCCGCATGTTTGCCAACGTGCGCTTCAGATATCTGTTGAATAAGGCCGCTCACAAAGAACGAGCAGCCATGCCCCTCCACCGCTATCAGCGGGAGACGGGTCCTTCCGTAACATCTAACGTGCTATGCATCACTTTCATGACTGTGTCAGGAACAGCACCCCACGTAGCATCAGCCAAAAAGACATATAACCACCGCAATACTGTACCTATTGGAAGAAAGTTTGACTTTTTATAAAAAAAAACTTGCGAATTACGACTCAACGACTGATAATTTACTTAACTTTGCACAGAATTGAACAGAAGAAAACATAGAGTATCACAATGGAATTAGAAATTTGGCTTCTTGGCATAATCCTGCCATTCTTTGCCTCTTTTGCATTCACAGTTTGGATTTTCCCCTATGTGCTCCGCATGGCAAAAGAGAAAGACATCGTTGATGTGCCCAACTACCGCAAGCTGCAAAAGGTTGCCGTTCCCGTAATGGGAGGCTTTGCAGTTTTCTTCGGCATTATTGCCGGTGCAGGACTGACAAGCGTCTTCATCAACACCTACAACCTTTTCACGTGCATTGTGGCTTTGACCTTCATGATGTTCTTCGGACTTCTCGACGATACCATCGGACTCTCGCCCTGGCTGCGCATCATCATCGAAGTGATGATTATCGGTTTCATAGTGAAGATGGACCTTGTGAACCTCAACGACTTTCATGGACTCTTCGGCATCCACAAGCTTCCAGTCTTAGTCTCTCTGCCCCTCTGTGCCATCGCCGGAGTAGGCATTGTGAACGCCATCAACATGATTGACGGTGTTGACGGACTCTCATCAAGCTTCTGCATTCTGGCCTGTCTCGAGTTTGGCATTGCCTTTTGTGCCTCCTTCGACGGACTCATGGCCATTATGGCCTCATTGGCAGGCGGAGCACTCATTCCCTTCTTTCTGCACAATGTCTTTGGCACCAAGACGAAGATGTATATAGGCGACAGCGGTTCCATGATGATAGGCATGCTGTTGATGATATTCTGCATGCACACTATGGACAACACGTCGCGCGTGGCTTATAACTTCCCCAATTTAGGCATCGTTGCTTTCTGCCTCGCCATTCTCTCAGTGCCTGTCTTCGACACCATCAGGGTGATGCTGGGCAGAATATCCAAAGGCGTCTCGCCCTTCCACCCCGACAAGAGCCACCTTCACCATCTTTTCATCCAGTTCGGCTTCTCACATATTGGCACCTGCCTCATGATAAACGCCCTGAATACACTTTGCGTGCTCAGTCTGATGTTTGTCTACATCGTGCTGCGCGCCGACGCCACGGTGCAGTTCCTCGTGGTCTTTGTTATCGGCATCTTCAACACCTACGGTGTCCACTACATTGTGAGCAACATGAATCATGAGCGTCTGCCCTACCGCGTGCTCCACTGGCTGGCCGTGAAAAGCCAATGCACTGACTCTAAATGGTTCCACAGCATAAGCAAATTTGTGGAGCGCGCGCACTGCACTCACTGAGACTCTTTCAGGCAAAGAACATTTTCTTCTTCTCGGTCAGTTCTTCCTTCACCTTCTTTGTCATGGGCTGGGTGGAGCCACTTGTACGGTAATAGCTGCTCTCCACATTGTCGGGTCGTGAGAGTTCCTTGTCGAAATAGATGACTCCCTGCTCATAGGGCTTCACTTGTATGCGCAGCATTTCGTCGCCTTCCTTGTTGCGCTCAATGCGCAAGTCCACGTGGTTGGCCGTGATATCAGTTCCGAACACCGTCCGCCGCTCATTCATGAAAGCTTTGTCGAGAAGCAGTTTCACGTAGTTGCGGTATTTGTCCATCGACTCCTCGTTGATATATCCATGAAGGTGCAGATAACGGAGGTCGTTCTTCAGTCCGCTGCTGTAGCCACGGTCGTTCACACCCAACAGAAGCTCGCCTCCCGAGAAGGTATTGAAGAATCCGCATACTGTCTTGAGGATAGCCCACTTGTGGGCGGCCAGGTCGGGCAGCATACCACCGGCAGTTGAATAGACCAGTGACTCCTTGAACTCCAGAGTATCGCTCTCGTCACCGTAATAAGTAAGCTCGCGATAGATGCTCTGATAGACGTCACCCACGCCGAGGAAGGTGGCTATCGATTTCTTGATGCGGTTGATTTCCACTACGTCGGCTTTTCCGTTAAGCGTGTTTGAGGCACTCACCAGTTCGGAGAGATAGTCCACACTCTCGGCGTTGAACTTATTGTGCATCGTTCGGTTCACTCCCGTATTGTCCTCATAGGAAGCCAAAATACTCACTATCTTGTCCTCTGCCGCCGAGCGCTCAGAGGCAGCCAATACGTCGTCAGACAGGAGCGAGAGCGTACTGGCCGAACTACCCTGTGCAAACTTGATGATGGCACTCTTGTAATTGAGTTCATGAGAAAGAAAGTTTACATCAGCTTCGTTTCCGCCCAGCCGAGCGAGCATCCGTGCGGCCATGAGCAGATGGAACGCTTCATAAGAATCGGCAGCAGTGGCAGTCATGCTCCAGAAAATGTGTGAAAGCAGCTGCGTAGCCTCCACAGGCATCAGCAGTCCTTTCTTACTGGGAACAAGGCTTACATCCTCTTCACTATTGTTGATGAACTCTTCTATCAACGAGGTCTGAGCCTCTTTCTTGAAGTCACCACTATCCTGCTCATCGGAGACTTCATCGGCAAACTCGCCATTGATAACAATATGATTGCTGCGGTCGCGCTTCCATCCCTTGATTCTCACCCTGAGCACCCTGTTTCCATCAATCTTCATCGTATCGTCGTGAAACACATTCACCACGAGTCCGTCCTGAGTGATGCACCGGGTACCTCCACGGAACACCTGGAAGAGAACCGCATCGCAGACGTCGCCCGTCACTCTTTTGGCCTCTTGCTCATAGAAGGATTCAAACTCCTGAACAAGGTCGAAGGCGAATCCTTCC
The DNA here is from genome assembly GCA_900314365.1 of uncultured Prevotella sp. GTDB lineage: Bacteria > Bacteroidota > Bacteroidia > Bacteroidales > Bacteroidaceae > Prevotella. Next base: position 10,918 of record OMVH01000059.1, read on the forward strand.
TGGTCGGACACCCTCACCTTCAACAGGTCGCCACGCTGAATGGTGCCGAGGAAAGTGTCGGCAGGTATGAAGAATTGGTTGTACATTACATATACCTTCCCCTTCAGTTTCTCGTATCTGTCGTCAATGGTCTCAGCAATAATGGTGTTGCTCACGTAGGTCACCTTGACCGTGAGCTCGTCACCAGGCGAGTAGGTCTTTAGTTTCTCCTCGGGCGAAGGCTGCACTTGCAACTGCTCGTTGAAAAGGTCATTGCTGAGAAGGAACAAGTCGGGGAAATCTGTCTTCCGCGTCTTGTCACCCTCTGCAACCATAATATCAAAGTTGGGCTTCACGTTGATTTGGCTCACCCACTTATTTTTCCGGCTTTGTGAGAGATTCATGCAAGCCAGCTGAAACCTCTCGTTCTCCAGTTTGAGCAGGCCCTGCCCCTCATAATAGGAGAAAGGAACCTCAGGCGGCGCCCCAAAGCGAGTCTGTGCCAGCTTAGCTGCGAAATAATGAGCTTGAAAGGATTCCGCCTGCACGTTATCCCAGGAGAAACCATAGCCTGCCACGGGACAGCCCTGGGCGCAATGGGTTACCATAGTATAAAAGTCAGGCAGAACGGCCTCGTCAACATTCCCAGAGAGGAGCAGAAAGTCGGCCAACTTGAGCAGTGTAGCTGCATCCTGCAAGCCCCTTTTCTCGCAAGCCAGCAGGTAGACGGCCATCATTCGCACGTTGAGTTGCCAGCGGTTCCCCCATCTCGAACCCACATGGCTGTAGAGGCAATCGTCTGACATATCAGTTATCAAGTCGGCTACCACCTCGCCAAGACAGTTAATACTTTTATTGAAATCGCCCTGCTCACCTCCTCGTCCGGGCCTGTAATTATAATAACGAAGATAGTTCAGCAGACGCTCAAAGTTGTCAACAACGTAATCCTTCTTTATTTCCAACCAGAATGCCGGCTGGGTGCTTGTATCTATCATAATATTTCTTCCGTTTAGACTTACAAAGGTAAACAATAAAGAGCAAGGAAACAAGAATCCAGCTAAAAACTTGTTCGCTCCCATTACAGAGTCGCTTCTTTTTGCTGATATTTTCCTGCAAGACATGATGCGTCGCCAAAGAGAATTGTTTCCGACTTGTACGAGTGGATACGGCGAAACTGACTCACCCGATAAACCCTGTGGCTTGGTTCTTAGTTTTATAACCAAAACCATGAAACCCTTTGCTCCATCGCTCTCGTGTTCACCTCTCTCTAACCACAGCGTTTATCGGGTACGCCGATTCTTGTCGAGGCAGGAAAGCTCCAAATGAAGAGAGTGTGCAATGGAAAACTTTGATTTTTGATACGGAAAAAGGTGCGTTAAATAA
>OMVH01000117.1 GCA_900314365.1 uncultured Prevotella sp.
CTAAATCTCTTGCTGTTTCTTATAAGTTGCTGATTATCAATAATAGTATTTTATCTCAACGAAAAAGCGACGAAGTCGGGCGGTACCTATCAACGTCACACTGTCACTCAGAAGGAGCATAAGCACTTGCGGGACTTGAAAATAGGCCCTATTTCGAAGCAAAGTTGGTCTTGTTGCGAAATATGCCCTAATTTTGGCCCTTTCGCATTTCTTTTACAATCATCACAACGACCTTTGATTTTGATACGCTTTTTGGAGCCGGACCCGAACGAGTGTGCAATGGAATTCCTACAGTAAGCAAGGGAGGCTCTGCGGCCGTAAGCGACCTAATATTCAAACGGATTTTTATTACACCACAGCAGTTGAAGTGGGCCAGAGAAGCCTCTCCCGTCTCTACATTATCCTTGTAAGGAAACAAGCAAGGAACGGCAGGAAAGGCAACAGGGAATCGCAGCGCAAAAACAGAAGCAAAGATAAAAAAGGTAAAATGCAGGAGCGATTGCGAATTATTTAGTAACTTTGCACAACTCATAAAGTATCAACAGAAGAAAGATGAACATTTTAGAGCTTAGCGAGCAAGAGATTATCCGCAGACAAAGCCTTAACGAGCTCCGGGCCATGGGCATCGACCCATACCCCGCAGCCGAGTTCCCCGTAACCGATCATTCTGCCGACATCGTGAAGCGATTCGAGGAAGTCCCCGAAGAGCGCGACGTATGCGTGGCCGGACGCATCATGAGCAAACGCATCATGGGTAAGGCCAGCTTTATGGAGCTGCAGGACAGCAAGGGCAGGATACAGGTTTACGTCATGCGCGACGCAATCTGCCCCGGCGAGAATAAGGACCTATATAATAAGGTATTCAAGAAGCTCCTCGACATCGGTGACTTCGTAGGTGTGACAGGCTATGTGTTCAAGACGCAGACCGGCGAAATCACTATCCATGCAAATAGTCTCAAGCTGCTCAGCAAGAGCCTTAAGCCTCTGCCCATCGTGAAATACAAGGATGGCGTGGCCTACGACAAGTTCGACGACCCCGAGATGCGCGCCCGCCAGCGCTACGTCGACCTCATCGTCAACGACGGTGTGAAGGAGACCTTCCTCAAACGTGCCACCGTGCTGCGCACCATGCGCAAGTTCTTCGACGAGGCCGGATACACAGAGGTGGAAACGCCTACACTGCAGAGCATTCCGGGCGGAGCAAGCGCCAAGCCCTTCATCACACACTTCAATGCGCTCAACATCGATATGTACATGCGCATCGCCACTGAGCTCTATCTCAAGCGACTCATCGTGGGCGGATTCGAGGGAGTCTACGAAATAGGCAAGAACTTCCGAAATGAGGGCATGGACCGCTACCATAACCCGGAGTTCACCTGCGTGGAACTCTACGTGCAGTACAAGGACTACCAGTGGATGATGAAGTTCACAGAGAAACTCCTTGAGACCATCTGCATCGCTGTCAACGGCAAGGACGAAGTGCAGTACGGCGACCATATCATCAGCTACAAGGCACCTTTCCCGCGCGTGCCCATCCTCGATGCCATCAAGGACAAGACGGGTTACGACCTCAACGGCCTGAGCGAGGAAGAGATTCGCGACATCGCAGTGAACAAGCTGAAGATGGAAACCATCGATGAGAGCTTCGGCAAGGGCAAGCTCATCGACGAAATCTTCGGTGAATACTGCGAAGGCACCTTCATCCAGCCCACCTTCATCATCGACTATCCCGTTGAGATGTCGCCGCTGACGAAGATGCACCGCTCCAAGCCCGGACTCACAGAGCGCTTTGAGCTCATGGTCAACGGAAAGGAGCTTGCCAACGCCTACTCTGAGCTCAACGACCCGATAGACCAGGAGCAGCGCTTCGTCGACCAGATGAAACTCGCCGACAAGGGCGACGACGAGGCCATGATTATCGACTACGACTTCCTGCGCGCACTGCAATACGGCATGCCGCCAACAAGTGGCATCGGTATTGGCATCGACCGTCTCGTGATGCTCATGACGGGCAAGGACAATATCCAGGAGGTGATGCTCTTCCCGCAACTCAAGCCCGAGGTGAAGCTGCCTCAAAGCTCCGTCAAGGAGTGGGCTGCCTTAGGAGTAGCCGAGGACTGGGTCTACGTGCTGCGCAAGGCCGGCTTCAACCTCATCAGCGACATCCGCTCGCAGAATCCGCAGGGACTGCAGCAGAAACTCATGGAAGTGGTGAAGAAATACAAGCTCGGCTACGAGAAACCAAGCCTCGAAGATTTAGGCAACTGGATTCAGAAGGCTGGGGAATAATGCTAACGGGGGAGCTGTGGCCATAACGCTTCGGCTCCCCGGCTTTGGTTCACAGGCCCGGCAGCGGAAGCAACGCCGGAGGCCTGTTCCCACAAGAGGAAGAGGGTCTGGCAATGTATAACATAGGACGCATAGCTATCATCGGAGGCGGAAGCTGGGCTACGGCTATCGCCAAGATTGTAATCAGCCACACGCACCACTTAGGGTGGTACATGCGGCGCGACGACCGTATTGAGGATTTCCGGCGCATGGGACACAACCCGGCCTACCTGACGAGTGTGCAGTTCGATGTCAACGAGATATTCTTCTCCTCCGACATCAACAAGATTGCCGAAGCCTATGATACACTCATCTTCGTCACACCTTCGCCTTACCTGAAGAACCATCTCAAGAAACTGCGCACACGCATCCGCGACAAGTTCATCGTCACAGCCATCAAAGGCATCGTGCCCGACGAGAACCTCGTGTGCTCGGAATATTTCCACGAAGTCTACGATGTGCCCTTCGAGAACCTCGCCGTCATCGGAGGTCCCAGCCACGCCGAAGAAGTGGCCATGCAACGACTCTCCTACCTCACCGTGGGATGTTGCGACCTGCAAAAGGCGAAGGCCTTCACCGACATCTTGGCCTCGGACTTCATCAAGACAAAGACGGCTGCCGACGTCATTGGCATCGAATACTCCTCGGTGCTGAAGAATGTCTACGCCATCGCAGCGGGCATATGCTCCGGACTCAACTATGGCGACAACTTCCAAGCCGTGCTCATGTCGAACGCCGTTCAGGAGATGAGCCGATTCCTCACAGCCGTCCACCCGCTCGAACGAAATATCTATGACAGCGTCTACCTTGGCGACCTGCTTGTCACCGGCTACTCGAACTTCTCGCGCAACCGCACCTTCGGCACCATGATAGGCAAGGGCTACAGCGTGAAGAGCGCACAGATAGAAATGGAAATGATAGCAGAGGGCTACTTCGGCACTAAGTGTATGAAGGAAATCAACCGCCACATGCACGTCAACATGCCCATCCTCGATGCCGTCTATAACATCCTCTACGAACGCATCAACCCACAGATAGAAATCAAACTGCTCACCGACAGCTTCCGCTGACAATGAGAGGCGGATTCCACGGACGGACAGAAAGCGAAGAAGATTGTAAACATCAAAAACATAACAACAATGACGCTGGCAGGCCAGCCGACCGCATCCACACTACGGAAAGCCGGTAACCGACCCGTCGCAAACAAACAGAAGAGCAATGAAAAATATTACTTTGGACATTTCCAAGGCTGCCCAGTTCCTCAAGGCTGGCGCAGTGGAGGCTTTCGAGCCTGAGGTCACAGAGGCACAAAATGCGCTGGAAAATGGCACGTGCGCAGGTAACGACTTCCTCGGATGGCTGCATTTGCCCAGCAGCATCACCGAAGAATTCCTCGAGGACATCCAGGCCACAGCCGAAACGCTCCGCAAGAACTGCGAAACTGTAGTCGTGGCCGGCATCGGTGGTTCCTACCTCGGTGCGCGCGCTGTCATTGAAGCACTCGGCAACGCTTTCGCATGGCTCGTCAACGACGACACGAAGGCTCCCAACATCCTCTTTGCCGGGAACAACATCGGTGAGGACTATCTGTCAGAGCTCACCGCTTACCTGAAGAACAAGAAGTTCGGTGTCATCAATATCTCTAAGTCAGGAACAACCACCGAGACCGCCCTCACCTTCCGCCTGCTGAAGAAGCAATGCGAGGCTCAGCGTGGAAAGGAGGAGGCCCGCAAGGTGATAGTCGCCATCACGGATGCCCACAAGGGTGCAGCCCGTGCTGCTGCCGACAAGGAAGGCTACAAGAGCTTCGTTATCCCCGACAACGTGGGCGGACGCTTCTCTGTGCTCACACCGGTCGGTCTGCTGCCCATCGCTGTGGCTGGCTTCGACATCAAGAAGCTTGTCGAGGGTGCCCGTCAGATGGAGAAAGCTACCGCTACGGACGTGCCCTTCAGCGAGAACATCAGCGCACAGTATGCCGCCGTGCGCCAGCGCCTCTACACACAGGCAGGCAAGAAGATTGAGATTATCGCCAACTTCCAGCCCAAGCTCCACTTCATGGCTGAATGGTGGAAGCAGCTCTACGGCGAGAGCGAAGGTAAGGAGCACAAGGGTATCTTCCCTGCTGCCTGCGACTTCACTACCGACCTGCACTCCATGGGTCAGTGGATTCAGGAAGGAGAGCGCAGCATCTTCGAGACGGTACTCTCTGTGGAAGAGCCCAACGAGAAGCTGCTCTTCCCCCATGACGACGAAAACCTCGACGGCCTCAACTTCCTCGAGGGAAAGCGTGTTGACGAAGTGAACAAAATGGCTGAGCTTGGCACACGCCTTGCCCACGTTGACGGTGGAGTGCCAAACATCCGCGTGAACATCCCGAAGCTCAACGAGTTCTACATCGGTGAGCTCATCTATTTCTTCGAGAAGGCATGTGGCATCAGCGGACTCCTCGAAGGCGTCAACCCGTTCAATCAGCCCGGTGTTGAAGCTTACAAGAAGAATATGTTCGCCCTCCTCGACAAGCCCGGCTACGAGGCCGAGAGCAAGGCCATCAAAGAGCGCCTCGCTCAGGAGAAGTAATTATTAGACTACAGAGAGCCGGACAGGAGCCGCCAAAGTGCGCCTGCTCCGGCTCTCCCTCTATTATAAACGCCAATGGATATCAAGCAAGCCGTCGGCAAATACAATGACTCTCTGGGACATCTGGGACACAGACTCTGTCCCAAAGCCGTGCTCTTCGACATGGACGGAGTGCTCTACGACTCTATGCCCCATCATGCCATAGCCTGGGAGAAAGCAATGCGGCTCAACGGCATCACCATGACGCCGGCCGACGCCTATGCCACAGAAGGGGCAAGAGGCATCGACACCATCCGGCTCTTTGCCCGTCAACAATTAGGCCGCAACCTCTCGGAAGCCGAGGCTCAAGCCATCTACGACGAAAAGACTCAGATATTTCATTCCATGGGCGACGCCCCAATCTTTGACGGTGTTACTGACATCATGGCCCGCATTCGGCAGGCCGGACTCTCCATAGCCATCGTCACAGGCTCGGGACAACGCCCGCTCATCCGCCGACTGGTGAACGACTTCGGAGCCTACCTCAACGAGAAACACATCGTCACCGCGTATGATGTCAGCCGGGGCAAACCCAATCCCGACCCTTATCTGAAAGGACTCGAGCGTCTTGGAAGACTGCATCCCTGGGAAGGCATCGTGGTGGAGAATGCACCCCTTGGCGTCAGAGCCGGAGTGGCTGCCGGATGCTTTACAGTGGCTGTCAACAGCGGACCACTGCCCGACTCCGCACTTACAGGCGAAGGAGCCCATCTGCTCTTTCCGTCGATGCGCAGTTTCTGCGACCACTTCCACGACTTGCTTCTTGCTGTCGAAACGGCTCCTTCAACGGAGAAATAAGATATTTTACGAAAAAGAACCTGATATGAAAAGCAAACTGACACTTCTTCTCGCGCTGATTCCCTTCCTCACACTGTCGGCTCAGCGCAAGGTTACGGTCTACAACCTCGACACAAACAAGCCCGAACCCAAAGTGTGGCTGTGGGCCGACACCAGGAAATGCGATTCAACCAACTATCGGGGACAGACCACAATTCCCGAGCTGTTCGACACACTGATTGTCAGCAAGCGGGGCTTCGTGGCCATTAAGATACCCTACAAGATGGTCACCGACTCCATTCCTCTGCTTCCTGATGCCTATGGCATAGGCGAAGTAGTCATCTACGGAACGGATCTCTCGAAGAAACTCCAGTCTAAGGTGGACCAGTGGACCAAGGAGGAAAAGACGGAGATGGCTCTTCAACATCCCATCACAGGAATTGGATTCGACATGAGTACCCTCTTCAGCTCACGCGCCCGCCGACAGAAGAAGCAGCTGAAGAAACAGCGCGAAGCTTTCCGCAAGCTCGACGCCATGCAGCATCCGTATATGAAATTCTACGAGGAGGCCATTGCCAACAAACAAGGCAAATAGTGGGATTCCGAAGTCTGCGCAGAATAAACAATGAGGGAAAAAAGCAATGAGAAACTGGGGCTCGTGCTTGAGGGCGGTGCCATGAGGGGACTGTTCTCAGCCGGAGTCTTTGACGCTCTTCTTGAACACAACATCATTGCCGACGGCGTCGTAGGGGTGTCGGCAGGAGCTGCATTTGGATGCAACTACAAGTCGGGACAGAAAGGGCGTGTTGTCCGCTACAACAAACGTTTTGCCCACGAATGGCGCTACTGCAGTGTACGCTCATGGCTGCTCACGGGCGATCTTTTCGGCGCACAGTTCTGCTACCATAAAATGCCCGACGAGCTCGACGTCTTCGACCGTCAGGCTTTCGACCACAGCCCTATGGAATTCTATGCCGTCTGCACCGACGTGAACACAGGGAAACCGGTATATAAGCTCCTTATGCATGCGGGAACCGACTGCTACGACTGGATACGCGCATCAGCATCCATGCCCATAGCCTCAAGGATTGTACAGCTGGAAGGCTACAAGCTCCTCGACGGTGGTGTGTCCGACTCCATTCCCCTGAAATTCTTCAACGAAAAAGGTTACTGCCGCAACATCGTCGTGCTCACACAACCCCACGGATATCGCAAGGAGCCCAATCCGATGATGCCCCTCATAAGATTAAGCCTGCGGAGATACCCCGCTTTCGTGCAGGCTATGAACCGCAGGCACATCATGTACAATCAGCAGTTGGACTATGTCGCTGCTGAAGAAAAAGCGGGTCACGCCTTTGTCATACAACCTGAACACAACCTTGGAATCGGCCACACCTCGCATGACCCGGAAGAGATGCAGGCCACCTATGATTTGGGACGATTAGCCGTTGAGCGGAGACTCAGCGAGCTCGAAGCCTTCATTTCACAATAGGCTTCCGCTGCTGTTCCCACTCCATAATACCTCCAGAGAGATTCACCACCTTGTAGCCTCGCTCCGACAGCTGTCGCGCCGCATCCATGCTGCGACGGCCCGAACGGCAGTAGACATACACTTTACTCTTCCGACTGAGCTGCGGAGAGGCCTGACTGAAAAAGTCGGGATGCTTTACGTCTATGTTCACCGCATTTTCTATATGGCCTTCCGAATACTCGGCCGGAGTCCGAACATCGACGAGTTGCACCTTATGACCTGTAATGTCCTTCTCAAACTCATCAGCTCCCACACTGACGATATCGCCGCCACTGCTGCAGGAACCCATAGCTGATGTGAGCATACCTATCAATGCCACTTTTACTTTGTTCTTCATACCTTCATTGATTTCTAAATTGCAAATATAATAATTCCAAACTGAAATTATTGTACGGAAAAAGGAAAATTATAAGCTGACGACGCATTTTTTTCTTCTTTTCCACCTCCGGCGTCTCTTCCTTGCCTTTGCAACAGTGTAACGGTGTAACGGTGTAATACATGCTACGCATCAAAAGAATCCAAGTTCGTTAATTTATTATAAAACCTAAGCGTAAGACTTGCTTTTACTGATTCTCGTATATATCTTTGCAATATCAAAATGATATCACATCACAAACCAATTAAAAGTTCGAGACTATGGAAAAGAATGGCAAAAACTCATCGCTGAGTCAGTTCGCCCAGCAAGAAGGGCACGAGTATGAATTCACAGGCTTCACCATGAACGGCTTCGCAGCCCTGTTCCTGTCGCTGGCACTGCTCGTCGGAGGCTCCCTGCTGCTTTGGCAGGGCATAGAGAGGGAATGGACACCCTCCATCGTTTCCGGCGTCGTGCTTCTGGTTTTCTTCATCTTCACACTGGGCGGATACGTGAAACTGGAACCCAACGAAGCACGTGTGATGATGTTCTTCGGCAAATACAAGGGCACTTTCCGTCGAGTGGGTTTCTACTGGGTGAATCCCTTCATCAATACCAAGAGCCTCTCTCTGCGCGCACGCAACCTCAATGCCGACCCCATCAAGGTGAACGACAAGCAGGGCAACCCCGTGATGATAGGCCTCGTGGTGGTGTGGAAGTTGAAAGACACCTACAAAGCAATGTTCGAGATTGACGCTCAGACCATGGCCAGTGTCAACGTGACAACGGGGGTCAATGTGAACAACATCATGCGCGCTTTCGAGAACTTCGTAAAGATTCAGAGCGACGCTGCCCTTCGACAGGTGGCCGGGCTCTACGCCTACGACAATAATGAGGACACGCATGAGCTCACGCTTCGTAGTGGTGGCGACGAGATTAACGCACAGCTGGAGCACACACTCGACGACAGGCTCCGAATGGCCGGAATCGAAGTGGTGGAAGCCCGTATCAACTACCTTGCCTATGCACCGGAGATAGCCGCCGTGATGCTTCGGCGCCAGCAGGCCGATGCCATCATCGCAGCCCGCGAGAAAATCGTCGAGGGTGCTGTCAGTATGGTGAAGATGGCCCTCGATAAGCTCTCTGAAGAGCAGGTAGTGGAGCTCGACGACGACAAGAAGGCTGCCATGGTGAGCAATCTCATGGTGGTGCTCTGCGGTGACGATACGGCTCAGCCCGTCGTCAACACTGGAACACTGAACATGTAATCGACGGAGGACTCACATGACAGAAGAGAGCAAGAATTCTACGCAGACCACCGGACAGCCACCAAAGACGAAGACCAAGCCCTTCATCCTCCGCCTTGACAGCACCACCATGCAGGCAGTGGAGAAATGGGCTGCCGACGAGTTCCGCTCCACAAACGGACAGCTCCAATGGATTATCACCGAGGCTCTCCGCAAGAGCGGACGGCTGCCCAAGCAACACTGACAAAGGAACGACATGGAAGAGATAAAAGTCTACCGCACACGCATGGCCCGCATTATAGAATGGAGTTGTGCCATCCTCATCATTGTTCCCGCTGCTGTGACACTGCTGCGGGGCGCGACCGAGAACATAGCAAGCGGCCTCTCAACCACCATTGCTATAGGGTTCAGCGTGCTGATCTGCCTCATCATCGCCTACCATCCCACTTCTGACATGGTCCATATAGGGTTCAGCTGGAACCACAAAAGCGCGGCCCAGGTAGCCATTGTCAGCCAAATGTTGAGGATAGTGTCGCTGCTCATAGCACTCATGAATCCGGTCTGCATTGCCGGTATTCTGCTCAATAACGAGAACATCAGCAAAGTGGGTTCCTCGGCAATTGTAGTGCTTATAGTTTCCGTTTTAGGCATGTCGGCAAAAAAGATACGGAAAGCAATCCAAGAGGAGAAAGCCGGAACAATAATGTAAAGGCTTCCATCAACCACATTCAATAACTCTGCACCATCCTGAAGTATATCATTGGGTCCACTTGAAAAAGTTCGAAAATCACGATTTTTGGCTTCGTAACTTATTGATAACCAAAGGTCGTTTTTTCCAAGAATGACTTTTTCAAGTGGACTCATCATTCAAGTTCCGAAAGTGTGTCATCCACTGCTGAGTGAGGATAAGTAGCGTTAGCTGATGTCTGAGGGTAAAAGACTGAAGGAACCCCGATGGATTCAAAACCGTTTTTATTGCCTGGAGTATTATGTGGCCGGCCATGAAAGCACAATCTGCAGGCGAACACATTTACGGAAACTGGTTGCTGAAATCGCATTGCACACTTGATTGACTTCGGCCCGAAAAAGCGTATCAAAAATCAAAGGTCGTCACGAAGTTTGTAAATAAAAAAGAACGCGAAAGTGCCAAAATACGG
>OMVH01000193.1 GCA_900314365.1 uncultured Prevotella sp.
TACTAAGGGCGAACAAGAAAACCATTCTACATTCGTAGCTTGCGGACGGCCACAAGGGCCGCGCCCTGCAAGTGGATATTTGAGGACGGACTCTAACCAAACTATCTGCGGCACCTTCTTCCCCCTTCCTGCTCACCATGACGGGTATGTTCCAGGACTTTATGAAGCTCTTCCCCTGGGCCATCACCATTGTGCTCATGGTGTCGCTCTTGGTGGCCGAGCTCATCGTGCCCTTCATGCAGTTCTGGTTCATCCGCAAGCTGGCCAAAGTAGAGAAGACACAGGAGGACGGACAGATATGCCACCGCAACGGAGTGCGCACCATCACTGTCATGGCTGACGTGGCCGACTGTGTGAACGTCATGAACCTCACCAAGGCCTTGCTGAAACAGTTCACGCAGGAGAAGATGCCCAGTGGCGTCACGATGACGTGGGGCGGCGAATACGATATGTCGGGCGAGACGATGCCGCAGATAGTCGGAGCGTTGGTCATTGCAGTGGTCATTATCTTTTTTATCCTCCTTGGCCATTTCAAACGCATCAGCACCTTCCGTGCTCGTACTTTCATCATTGCTGCTGACGCTCTTCGGCGCAGCTGTCGGCGTGTGGGTGACGGGCATCGACTTTTTTTATGACCTGCTTCTTAGGTATCGTCTCGCTGATGGGTATCCTCGTCAGAAACGCCATCATCATGTTCGACTATGCTGAGGAGCTGCGCACCACCGAGCACCTCACAGCCCACGAGGCCATTTTTAAGTATGCTGACCCTGGAGCAATGCCGCGACGCGGCCATCAACCACAATATGAGGAGCAGGAAGCGCGAGAGCAGCTGGCCGATAAGCAGCAACTGCTCAGCATCAAAGTGCAGAAGAGCTGGGACGACGTCACCGTGGCCTACCGCAAGACACTCATCGCCAGACGAAGCATTGAGCAGAGCCGCGAAAACCTACGACTCAATGAGCAGTTCTATCATGCAGGGACAGGCAAGATGACCGATCTCCTCGATGCTCAGCAGCAGGTACAACAGAGCCGCGACAACTGGGTGGAGGCTGTCGCTATGTACCGCCTGCGCTTGGCCGAATACGAGGAGATGACAAAGTAACTACCGCAGGCAGCATCAATCATATCACACGTGAAGTCCATCCTGTGGGCAAACTGAGCTTATAGTCCCGCTTACCATTCTTGAATTGCCACTCCAGTTTGATTTCCTCATTACCCACGGGGACAACGCCTTTGCAATGGCTCAAGCCACTATCAACGAAGCGCAGAGTCACTACTTTCCTGACGGGGTCGATTTTATAGAGACCGAGCAAGTCGCGGAAGTAGACATGAATCAGATGAGAGGCAAAGCCATGACAACAGCTTGCCGTAGGAGTCATGTTCTCCCAAAGCGTTCCCGTGAGGTCGGCCATTTTTTCATAACCGGCAATGGTCTCGCTTACGAGTTGTCTCGGAAGTCCCTCACGGGATAGCAACTCAAGTCTGAGATAATTACCAATGAAGGCATTGGCGAAACTCACTTGAGGATAAGCATTGTGCTGCTGTCGTTCGGGACCGAACTCATCGCGCAGCTTCTTCCACAATTCCGGATAAGTTGAGGGCGTGGCCACTCCGAAATAGAAGAGGTAGTACTGGCAGGCCTCTGTCGTGTTAGCCGTTTGTGGTACGAGCCGGCCTCCCTTTCTCACAGCATTGTCGCAGAAGAACTGACCATTGAAAGCCTGTTTGCGGATGGCCTCTCTCACCCTCTCAGCCTGGCTATGAAGCTGACTGTCGCCATAAAGCCGGGCTGCGGCATCGAGCATTCCGGCATAAAGGGCATTAGTGGGGTAGTTGACATCCTGCACATATTTAGCTGCGTCGCTCCACTCCACAAACACCCACTTAGGGAGCTTCTCCAACAGGCCGTCGCTGTTGATGTAGGGTTTAAAGTAATCAAGCAGTCCATAGACCTTCTGCCGGGCTTGAAGCACCGTCTGCAAATCGCCGCTGCGCTGATAGTACTCTTCAAGCTCAAGGACGAAGAACATGGCCCAGTTCGGAATATAGTTATGATTTTGGTGGTCGGAAGGATAGCACATGGGAAGCATCCCCTTATCAATGTCAGGAAAATCGCGTGGCAAAAGGAAGTTCTGCAGAAAGTTGTGTTCCAGCCGTGTGTTACCACTCAGGTCGAAGGCCACTCGGGCTGCGAAGTAGCTGTCGCAAAGCCATCCGGCACGCTCACGCGAAGGACAGTCCATGAAGATGTCGAGAGAACTCTGACGCAGCGTCTCGCGAGCCACTTCAAAAAGTCGGTTGAGACGGCTATTGTCACAGTTGAACTGTCCGCGATGTACGTCGCTGTTGCAGTAATCGCGCATGTAGACGCGCTCCACCTTGCAGCTGCCCTTAGGGGTAACAATCTCGGCATACTGCATCGTGTAGGGCTCAAAACTTTCCAAATCATAGGTACCGGGCTGTAACTCCCACGTAACGAAGGGCTTGACTCCAAGACGAGTATAAGTGGGATGACCGGTGCTGTCAGCAAGCTCGTCAAATCGAATAACGAGCGTAGTGGGCTCACTGACAGTGACCCGAGCCCCGATGAAACCGGTGCTGTTACCCTTGAACTTATAAACAGAGTCCTTCGTCCGCACAGCCTCATGAACAGTGTAGTCGGGATAGGGCACGCCACGCCCAATGAGCGACTTGGGAGCTGTCGGCTCAAGAAAGACGCGGCAGCTGTCGGCCTTGAAATGAGTATCCATAGCCCAGTCGGCAGAATGGGCGTCAAGGAAGTAATACTCTGTTGATGGTCTTTGGAAGCTGAACTTCTCAACATTCTGTTTACGAAGTTTCAGGTCGTAGCACTCAAAGTCAGTACCCGTGGCAGCGCAGACTTTTCCGTCGGTTTCAATCTCAGCTTGCAGAAACGAGGGCTGAGCCAGAAGATAGTAATTGGGCTCGTTGTAGCCTGTCACCTCTATGCCCACCACATTATCACCTTTACGAAGTGCACCGCTAAGGTCGTACTCATCGATGCGATAGAACCCATGAGCAGCCACACAAGGACCGTGGGCTACAAACTTTCCGTTCACGGTAAGGCGGTAATCAGCCGAGCACGTGAGGCGAATCTTTGCCCCGCGCGTGTCTCCTGCCCACACCACCTGTCGGAAGAAAAGCATCAGGCACTTCTCGCTTTCCCTACCCTGCGCCCACACGGGCACAGCCTTCTTGAAAGTCGTGCAGTCTATACTGCCTCTGTTAACTACAGGGAGAGCAGCCTCCAAGTGCGCTCCGAGCCCCAAAAGGAGCAATAGAAACAAGATGGTTCGTCTCATAAAGATCATGATATTAATGTTTCATAGCTTAGGGACTACTGTCAAGGACGGCAGACTCCCATGTGCAAATTTACACTTATTTTCCTATCCTGCAAAACTTGCAATCGATATTTTTCCTCTTTATCACAACTCCGGCTCAAGTTCCTTGCATTTTCAACCATTCGCTGCAAGAATCCCTTCCGTTTCCTGGCTGCAAACGACCACAATGGCAACATCTGATTATTTTCGAAAATACATTGCACACCCTCCCAATTTGGAGTGCCAATTGGCCCGAAAACCTTCAGACGTAATCACCAAGGCATTACAAGCCAGCATGCACAGAAGCACTTAGTAGGATTGAATAAAATCGAATAAAATTTGGCGGTATTATCGATTATCATTACATTTGCACCGACAAAGTGGACCTGAGGGCCGCTGCATGTCATGAGGAAACAGAACCGTAATTGTATTAACAATGAACAGAAAAGCAAAAACATTTCTGGTATGGGCACTGTCCGTAGTGCTCGCTTACCTGTCGGGGTTAATGGCCTCTTCGTTCGCCATCGGCGACCGCAACCTTTTGGTCACGGTAGTAGCCATAGCCACCATCGTCATTACACTGCTATGGGCCGGACGCAACGCCAAGCCCATGCAGACAGGGTTGAAAGCAGGCTACATCATCCTGTTAGCCATCGTGGCTGTCCTCGGATTTGTTCTCTCGATCAAGGGAATTGTGTAATTCCTCAAGAAAGTCACCCTATCGGGCCTCTTTCGAGAACATGCAGGCAAAAAATAAATCCCGGTGACCATGAGTCATCGGGATTTATTTTTTGTCTAAGCCGTCAGCGTAATCCTTCGATTACTTGTTGTTGGCATCGTCATTGAATGTAGCCACACGATTGAACTCAACCTGCTCGAAGAGCTTGTCTGTGGCACCGCAACCAACAGCCTTGAGCCGGCTTGCAGCAATCTTGTACTTCTTCACCAATGCGGCCTTCACGGCATCAGCACGAGCCTGAGAGAGCTTCTGATTGATTTCAGCAGAGCCCTCGGGCGAAGCATAACCCTTGATGGTCACTTTAGCGTCGGAATGATTCTTCATGTAAGTAGCAATGAGCTCAATCGGAGCATACTGTGCGGGATCGATAGTGCTCTTGCCCTGACGGAAGAGAACAGTGGGCTGCAGGTTGGTGGCAGTAGCGGGCTTCACGTAAGTGGTCTTAGGCTTCTTATTGCACTCGTCAAGAGCGTTCTGCAGGTCGCTAATCTGACGATCCTTCTCACTCAGCTGGCTCTCTTTGCTGTTGAGCTCGCTGCGCAGGCTGTTAATCTGTGCATTGAGACCGTCGATCTGTGACTGGTCACGAAGCTGGGCAATAGTGAAGTTGTGGGTACCGTTGGAATTCTTGAACTTGTAGACAATACCTGCATTGAGCTGCACGAAGCCCTTGTTGAGGTTGTAAGCTGTTCCCTCATAGCCGAAGCCATTCAGTCCCCAAACCACAGCAGGCTCAATGTAGAGCTGCCAGGCCTTGTTCTGACCAAGGTTGAAAGCGAAATCAAGTCCAGCCTTTGAAGTGAGACTGTTGGAACGGACAATGTTCTGACGAGCTACATTCGTAAAGTCAGTCGGATTATAATCCTGGCTAACATACTTACCTTTCTGTCCGAAAACATGGCCCCAACCCAGGCCATAGATGGCACTCACCTCAAAAACGCGGGGCTCACCCTTGTAGCCACCAAACCAATTGCTCAGGTTCACGGTTCCAATAAGACCGGTGTTGAGAGCACGAAAAGCAGTACCTACGGAGTTCCAGGGCTTGTTGGAGAAGTAAGCATTGCTCTCCACAGCAAGACCGAAGACCGGAGTGAAGTTACGACCCAAGCGAATGCCGAAGTTGGGATTGAGATTCTTCATCCATCCATTCACACCGGTAGCTTTTGTGGCTACACCACCATTGATGCCGAAATAGACATTGTCGAAAGTCTTGCTTTCAGTAACGGTCTGTGCTGAAGCAGCAGCCGTCATGAGAGCGGCAGCAAACAATAAAACTAACTTTTTCATTTCTCTAATTTAATTATGTAACAATGTTTCAATCCTTTTATAGCGTGCAAAGTAAGTTATTTTCCCTTGAACTTCCAAATAAAATGCTCGAAATTTCATCTCACTTGTTGTAGAAAGCTTAAAAAGAGAAAAAAAAGTGATGTTTCGATAATTCACTTTCGGCTATGCGGCTTCTTTTTAGTAACTTCGCTCCTATGAAACGCATCATTCTCATCACAGGCGGACAAAGGTCGGGCAAGAGCCAATATGCAGAGCGACTGGCTCTCAGCTTGAGCCCCCACCCCGTCTATCTCGCTACAGCACATGTATGGGACAACGAATTCCGTCAACGTGTGGAAGCTCACCGGAAGCGGCGAGGCAGCGAGTGGACCAACATTGAAGAGGAAAAATGGCTTAGCCGCCACGATGTCAAAGGCCGCGTGGTAGTGGTCGATTGCATCACGCTGTGGTGCACCAACTTTTTCTACGATCGACAGAAACAGGAGTGGGAGCAGCCCTCCGTTGACGAGGCTCTCACGGCAGCCAGAGATGAGTTCGACCGTTTCACGTCACAGGATGCCACGTTCATCTTTGTCACTAATGAGATTGGAAGTGGCGGAGTGAGCGACAACGTCGTGCAGAGGCGGTTCACCGATCTCGAAGGCTGGATGAACCAATATGTCGCTTCAAGGGCTGACGAAGTGGTGCTCATGGTGTGCGGTATACCTTTAAAAATAAAAGGAGAAAAAGAATGATGACTTTCCACATAGAGCCAACAGACAAATCGCTTGCCCCGGCAGCCTCAGAGAAGATTGACAATCTGAACAAGCCGCTGAAATCTATGGGACGGCTTGAGGACTTGGCTCTGCAAGTGTGTCTGGTGCAGCATACACTGTCGCCACGGCTGACGCATCCCTGTCATATTCTCTTCGGCGCCGACCATGGCATTGAGCACGAAGGTGTGAGCGTGGCCCCAAGGAGCGTCACCTGGCAACAGATGCTGAACTTTGCCCAGGGGGGCGGAGGTGTGAACATGTTGTGCCGGCAGCATGGATTCAAGCTCAGAATTGTCGATGTGGGAGTAGATCACGACCTATCTTCCTGCCCTGGCATCATTCACAGGAAGATAGCATGGGGAACGCGCGACTTCCTCAATGAGGCAGCCATGACCCAAGAAGAAATGAACAGGGCCATTAACGTGGGTGTTGAGATGGCCGATGCATGCATTGCAGAGGGATGCAACGTGCTTTCACTCGGCGAGATGGGCATCGGAAACACTTCGCCCTCAAGTCTCTGGATGGCAGAGCTCGGTCAACTGCCTCTTAAGCTCTGCGTGGGTGCAGGGTCGGGGCTCGATGCCGATGGAGTCAACCATAAGCTTCACGTACTGCAACAAGCAGCCGACCGCTTCCATGCTTCTCATGCTGTCAGGACAACGGAAGATGTCCTGTGCTACTTCGGTGGGTTCGAGATGATAGCGGCATTGGGAGCTATGCTCAGAGCAGCCGAGAAACACTGCCTCATTCTCGTCGACGGCTTCATCATGTCGGCTTGTATGCTTGCGGCCTCGAAACTTCAACCGGCCGTAACCGACTATGCCATATTCTGCCACGAAGGCGATGAGGGCGGTCACCGACTGCTGCTAAGCCTCATGAAAGCCCAGCCACTGCTGAATCTCGGAATGCGCTTAGGAGAAGGCACGGGCGCACTCTGCGCCTACCCGCTCGTCGACACCGCTGTCAGGATGATTAACGAAATGAACAACTTCAACAATGCACATATCGATAAATACTTCTAAATGGTACGACCGCATCTGGGCGTCGTTCATCTTCTTTACGCGGCTTCCTTTCTGGCGGCTTCACCAACCCCCGAGACAGTCGTTCGAAACTGTAGTTGAACACTGGCCCCTGACAGGATGGATGACGGGCTGCGCCATGGCTTCTGTACTGTGGTTCGGGTCCATGATAATGCCGTGGGCTGTGGCAGTGTTGCTGGCTATCGTCCTCAGACTTCTGCTCACTGGAGCCCTTCATGAGGACGGCCTCGCCGACTTCTTCGATGGCTTCGGCGGAGGGGGCTCCAACAGGGAGCTAATCCTCGACATCATGAAGGACTCGCGCACAGGAACCTATGGAGTTCTCGGGCTTATCATCTATGAGCTGCTGCTCTTCTTCTGCCTCTTCACGCTTCGCCCGGAAATGGCAGCCTTGGCCGTTATCGCTGCCGATCCCTACTCTAAGATGATAACCGCACAACTAACGCAAATGATGCCCTATGCACGCACCGAAGCAAGTTCAAAGGCACATGTTGTCTACCGTAAATTCACAGTTGCCGCAGGTATCAGTCTCTTTCTACAGGGCATAATTCCACTCTTGGTGTTTCTCTTCACCACGGGAAAGCGTTGGGACCTACTGGTATTTGTTCCCTGTCTTGTCATGTATTTTCTCTATCTATTCATCTGGCGTAGACTCCGCGGCTACACGGGCGATTGCTGCGGGGCCGTATGCCTGCTGACAGAGCTCAGTTTCTACCTCACACTCGTCACTATTAAATAATCTACTATGCGCATCATACTCATCCGTCATACAAGCGTCGACGTGCCCATAGGCACCTGCTATGGGTGGAGCGACGTCCCTGTAGCCTCGACCTTTGCCGAGGAAGCAGCTATAACATCAGAGAATCTCAAAAAGTACGGTCCCATGGATGCCGTATTCTCGTCGCCTCTGACACGGGCCCGTAAGCTCGCAGCTTTCTGCGGATACCCCCATCCGCAGATTGACGAACGACTGAAGGAGATGAACATGGGCGACTGGGAGATGCGACTCTACGACGAAATTGCAGCCCACGATCCGCGTATACTAGAATGGTACCGCGACTACATGAACCTTAGTTGTACCGGCGGTGAAAGCTATCAGGATGTTTATCGGCGCGTGGCCTCCTTTCTTGACGACACTATGAAAGGTCCCTGGCAACAAGTAGCAGTCTTCGCCCATGCAGGAGTATTGGTCTGCGCCGGTATCTGGGGCGGTCTGTTCTCTAAAGCCGAAGCCTACGACAACTTGGTCAGTTACGGGGGAATTGAAGTAGTGGAGAAATAATAATCCCCAGCTCCTTGCGGGAACCGGGGAATGGATTCTACCCATATCGCAAACATCTGTCTGTCAGCTACAGAGCAAACCTACTCCAAGGTTTGGGTCTTGAGAAGTTGCTTCGGACAATAGTTGTAACCGGCAAGGCGCCAGAATCTGGTATCAGCCGACACCCTGCGACGGAAGTCTTCATAGTTCTTCCTTGCCTTGGAAGTCCACCCAGCCTCAGCAATAGCTATCAGACGCGGCAAAGCCAGATATTCGAGATAGCGATTGTCTGAGACATGCTCGGTCCAGAAGGTTGCCAACACTCCTTTATAATGCTTTCCGTACCCAGCCTCAAGGTCAGCCGGAACAGGCTCTGCGGCATAAGTCACTGAGAGACTGTCGGCGCCGTTGCCTGCGGCATCGGGCTCATCAGCATCGGTGCTCTGCTTGCGGTTGATATAATAGGGCCCATAGAATGAGATTATATTGTCGAGTCCCATGCTGGAAGCTTTTCGTGCCCCAGCAGCAGCCGGGTTCCAGCAGTAGACTGTAGGACCGGCCTTTTTCACATCGTCAAGCCCTGCATCCTTGGCTGTTATGGCCTCATTCCACACACAGGTATGACATCCTTTTCCCTTTAAGAACTCAGCCATCTCAAGAATGAAACGGCTCTGAAGAGCACGGAAGCTTGGAAGCCCCTCACGACTGACTAAGGCCTGGCAAAGCTCGTTTTTCTCCCACGCCGCTGTGGGGCATTCGTCACCGCCAATGTGTATCTGCTTCGAGGGAAAGAGCGGAATGAGCTCTGAAAGGATATCCTTGGCAAATTGGACAGCAGCGGGATTGGCCACGTTGAGCACATCCTCGGAAATACCCCATCCAGTCCAAACCTTATGCTCTCCTTGGGGTGTACAGCTGAACTCCGGATAAGCGGTCATAGCGGCTGTGAAATGACCGGGCATGTCGACCTCGGGAATAACCTCTATATGAAGTTTGCGGGCGTAGGCTACAACATCCTTTATCTCTTCCTGCGTGTAGAAGTAAGGACCGTAGGGCTTACGCAACCAGTAAACACCTTTATCCATATCAACGAAACGACTGTCCTCTGCCACTGAGCCCACAGAGGTCAGCCTTGGATACTTCTTGATTTCTACTCTCCAGCCCTGGTCATCAGTGAGATGCCAGTGGAAACGATTCATCTTGTAGTCAGCCATCAGACGGAGCATCTTCTTTACCTCGTCAGTAGTGAAGAAGTGGCGCGACACGTCGAGCATAAAGCCACGATAGGGGAAGCGCGGTGCATCGACAATCTCGACTGCAGGCAGAGTAAGAGCTTTCAAACTGACATCTTCTTTTCCTGCCAACACTTGGGCTGGCATCAGATGCATCAGCGAACGGAAAGCGTAAAAGAATCCCGACGAGGTGGAGGCTGTCACTTGAATACCGCGGGAATTCAATCTCAGCCGATAACCCTCCGCTGGAATGGAGGCCTCGAAACGAAGTTGCATAAAGGCCTTTGCCGATCCACTGCTTAAACGTGGTCGCAACGAGGTGGCAGCAACGAGATGCTCTATAAAAACGCGGGCCTCAGCAACGAGGCTGTCAGGTAAATGATTGGTACTCACCACAAAGCCCTGACGCAAACGACAGCTACCTTCAAGCATCTGTACCGACACGGGCCGCGGAGTGATGTTCACAGTCGACTGGGCCGCCATAACAGAACCAGAGGGCAGCATAAAGAGGAAGGCCACAAGGACCTTCCACCAATTTCCTTGAATACTCATCATGCTGTTTTGTTACTTTGAGTCAAGCCATCAACATCAAATCTTTCCCGTCAGAAGTTCCTTGAGAAAGGGACGGAGCACCTTGGCTGAAGGCTCCGCCTGACGTAATACAAGCTTTATGTCGCTTCCCATGCCTGTAAGTATCTTGAATTGGTAAGTGGGGTCTACATCGATTCCTGAAGCTTTCTTGAAAGCTACTGCAGCCTTACCCTTGAGCTGTTTCCCATCAATAGGAGCTCCACTCTTGCTACGAGCCTCTACAAGATCAGCACTCCATTCGGTCATATCGCGGAGCTTGATAACCCACGGACGAATATCCTCCCACATCAAGCGATCGGAAGCAGAGGCCGACTCGCCGAGCTTAGCCAGAGCCACTGCGGCTCTGTTCACCTTCTTCAGCTCATCGAGCAGAGGCTGGGCTTCGGCGGTATTAGCCCGCCAGGTTCTGATAGCCGCAGCAAGTGCCGACTCACCGTCGAAGTAGCGGAGGTTGTCAACAGCATCCTGAAAATAAGGCGAAAGCCGAGAACCAAAGATTGCATCGGAAGCAGCCTGCCAAGCCTTCATATTGTCGAACGACGACATGTTCCAGCTGTAATCGGCCACACTGAAGAGAGCCACTTTACTACCTTCTCCCTGCTGCATGGGATTGCAGATGAGTGTCTTCACTCCCTTCATGTCAGCAGATAGACGGGCCTTGCTGTCTATCCACGCCTCGTCGGCAAAGTTATTGTACGTGTCGGCCATGAACAGTTTGGTCACATCGTTGTCATTGCATGGATAATTCCACCACCAGGCTACATCGCGACCGAGCCAGCTCTTTACAAGGGCAGGGTCGTGGGTATTAGGCACTGTCCACACAGCTGCGCCTGTTATATAGATATTGGTCTTCTGAGGAGTGGACGAGAGCGACTGGAAAAAACGCTCAGCCTTGTCGCGCTTGACCCATGAGTAGGCGTAGAGCTGGGGCACGTAGTTGAGAGCCTTCACTGTGTCGGCGGCATTAGTTCCGGGCTTGTTCCATCGATTATCGACCAAATGCTGAAGTTCCGTGAGTCTGCGTGCCGCGAGATTAAGACTCGCCGTATCGTCAGGCACTCCGCAGTCGTCCACGAAAACGCCGAACTGCCGCAGGCCAAGGTTGTGCATAGCTTGGAACTTACCCATAGTCCGTTCGAGGACATTGGGTTGAGCCGGATCGACAAAAGCAGTGCCCGGATGGATAGCCCAAATGAAATTCACTTTGCACTTGTGGGCCACCTCCACCATCGACTGCATCATTCCAGCCGTCATGTAACCTATTTCGCGCTGCGCTTCCGTGATTGTAGTAGGATAAGGCTGATCCCAAGCCTTGGAATGATAAGGGTCGCTCTTGGCTCCATACATGTAGGTATTCATCTTGTAGCGAGCCATAAATCGGAACAGGTCCTCGGTCACTTCCTTAGTGTAAGGCACGCCATAATAGCCTTCAATGATGCCACGGTCGCGGATGTCAGCATAGTCGACGATGTCGACAGTAGGCATAGCCCGTTTCACTTCGTCGAGCATCTGTTCGAGAGAAGCCAAGCCACAGAAGACCGCATCGGTATTTTCGCCTAAGATGACCATTCTCCATCGGCCCTCCTCACTGCGTAGCGAGAGCAGGTGACGGTCGTATTTTGGTTTGTTGAATACATCGCGTGGCAGACTCCACCTCGTAGCCAGTCCGTCGGCAGCATCGTTCCTTCCGTTGACTCCAAGGAGAAGGACGGCTCCTTCCTCAGGCATCGACTCAGCGACAGCCGATTTGATAGCGTGCTCTGCAAGAATCTCCTGTGCACGGCTTACGGTGACAGCATCGATATCCGGCCCTGCCACCACCGTCACCTTCCCGGGCTTCCTCACATTCTGCCCTGTGGCAGAGATGTTGTGAGGCGTTGGCCAAATGGTGTAAGGCTGGCCTGCAAGGATGCGTAAGGCCGGGAAAACTAAACTCAGCATTAGCAAAAGTGTTCTCAGTCTCATGTTCTTTTCTGTTTATTGAATAATTAGCTATAAAAAGTGATAGATGTAAGTCTGAACCTTAAAAGGCAGCTCGCATCACTGCGCGCTGCCCATCAAAATTAGAGAGTTATAAAAAACAAGTTATTATTGTTTGACAATAATCTTCATTCCTTCGTCCACAGCCTGCATGTTGAGTGGAATCATGTTGTGGTGGCGCTCAGGAAGCGTTTTATAGAGGGCTTTGTTCAGTCCTTCGGTACTCACCACCGGACAGACCTTTAGCAAGCCGCCGAGGACAATCATATTGAAGACCTTAGCATTCTTCATCTCAGCCGCCTTGTCCATGGCATCAATCCTATAGACTGTGATGTCCTTACGTGCAGGCGGATTGATGACACCGTAGCCGTCGTAAATAAGAATACCTCCAGGCTTCACCTTGGGTTCAAACTTATCCAACGAAGGCTGGTTGAGAACTATGGCCACATCGTACTTGCTCAATATCGGTGAGCTGATGCGGTCGTCACTGACGATGACCGTCACGTTGGCGGTGCCTCCGCGCTGTTCCGGACCGTAGGCAGGCATCCACGTGACCTCCTTGCCTTCCATCAAACCGGAGTAAGCGAGAATCTTGCCCATAGAGAGCACACCCTGACCGCCGAAACCTGATATAATAATCTCCTTCTTCATTCGTCCAACGTATTCTTTAAGTCGCCTTTGACATACTCTTTAAACATGTGCTCCTCCATCCACTGGTTAGCCTTCACTGGCGATAGTTTCCAGCCACTGTTGCATGTGGAGACAATTTCAACGAGAGAGGATCCCTTGCCCTGCATCGAAGCCGTGAAAGCTTTCTTGATGGCTGCCTTGGCCTTGCGGATGGCAGCTACGGTCTCCACGCTCTGTCGCGTGACGTAGCACGTACCCTGCAGGTGGGAGGCAAGTTCTGTGATATTAAGCGGATAGCCATGCAGCTCCGGGTCGCGGCCATAGGGGCAAGTACTCGTCTTCTGGCCAATGAGTGTTGTCGGTGCCATTTGTCCTCCGGTCATACCGTAAATGGCATTGTTGATAAAGATGATGCAGATGTTCTCTCCCCGGTTGAGCGCATGAATAGTCTCACACGTACCGATACAAGCCAGGTCACCGTCGCCCTGATAGGTGAAGACCAGTCGGTCGGGCCAAAGCCGCTTGATGGCAGTGGCCACCGAAGGTGCGCGCCCGTGAGCGGCTTCCTGCCAGTCGATGTCGAGATAGCGGTAGGCGAAGACGGCACAACCCACAGGGCAGACACCGACGGCCTTGTCCTCCATCCCCATTTCTTCTATTACCTCAGCCACGAGCTTATGCACCTCGCCATGGGAACATCCCGGGCAATAATGCATAGGTGTATCATTCATAAGCGTTGGCTTCGCGTACACCAGATTTTCGGGTGCTATGATGTCATTATTCATAATGTTCGCGTCTTTTAATAATCCTATACGAAAGTTTCCCTTTGAGTAGCTCAGAGTTTCTTGAGAGCCTCTACTATCTCCTCAGGTTCAGGCACGATGCCTCCGAGTCGTCCGAAGTGCTCTACCTTTACCTTACCGTTGATGGCGAGCTTCACATCCTGAATCATCTGTCCTGCATTGATTTCAGAAACCAGGACACCCTTCTTGCCTTCGGCCACACGTGCTATCTCCTTGGATGGGAAAGGCCAAAGCGTGATGGGCCGGAAGAGCCCTACCTTCATACCCTCGGCACGTGCTATCTCAACAGCCTTTTCACCAATGCGGGCAGCACTTCCAAAACTCACGAGCACGTAGTCGGCATCGTCAAGCTGCTGTTCCTCGAAGCGCACCTCATTTCGCTCAGCCTCGGCATATTTTTCCTGGAGATGAAGATTGCGCACCTCCATGACCTCGGGCTTCAGTTCGAGTGATGTGAGAATATTGGGCTGGCGGTCCTTCGTACGGCCTATAGTTGCCCAAGGGCACTGCTGCCGTATTTCCTCCTCGGTGCGGCGCTTCTTGAAAGGCGGCAACACCACCTTCTCCATCATCTGGCCGATGACGCCGTCGGAAAGAATCATCACGGGATTGCGATACTTGAAGGCCAGGTCGAAAGCCAAGTCCACGAAGTCGGCCATCTCCTGCACAGAGTTGGGAGCCAACACAATAACGTGATAATCGCCATTGCCACCGCCACGCGTAGCCTGGAAATAGTCGCTCTGAGAGGGTTGAATGGTCCCCAGTCCGGGGCCTCCACGCTGCACGTTGACTATGAGTGCAGGAATCTCAGACCCTGCCATATAGGCTATACCCTCCTGCATGAGGGCCACACCGGGTGACGATGACGATGTCATGACCCGCTTGCCGGCACCACCTCCGCCATAGAGCATATTCACTGCCGACACCTCGCTCTCAGCCTGCAGCACCACCATACCGGTGGTTTCCCAAGGCTTGAGCTGTGCAAGTGTCTCAAGCACCTCACTCTGAGGTGTTATGGGATAGCCGAAATAGCCGTCGCACCCGCAGCGGATGGCTGCGCGGGCGAGAGCCTCATTACCTTTCATCAAAACTGCTTCTTCTGCCATCGTTCAGTCCTCCACTTTCTTTTTGTAAACAGTAATACATCCGTCCGGGCACACAATTCCGCACGAGGCGCAGCCGATACAATCGTCGGGATGCAAGGCCTCGACATAAGGATAGCCATGGACGTTCACTTTCTTCTGAGCCAATGCAATTACATGCTTCGGGCAAGCCACGATGCACAGCTGACAGCCTTTACAGCGGTCGGCGTTGACTACAATGGCACCTTTGATTTTGCTCATAATAATATAGTCTTTAAGTTTAACTTTTTTCGTTCCCTTTTTTTCAAGGGTTGTAAGCGTCCTTGTTGTAGAAGTCGAGGATGTCGATGAGCATCTGGCGTGCTTCCACGGCGGGCGATTCAGGGTCAAGGGCTATGGCCTCCATGTAGCAGTTGAGGGCTTTCTGCCAGTCGCCATGGCGACGGTGGTCATTCCCCTGAAGATACCATTCAGCGGCTGTCATTTGTAGTACTCCTTTCTTGCTGCAGCAAGCGTGTTCTTCATGAGGGAGCATATCGTCATGGGACCCACGCCGCCGGGCACGGGAGTGATGAAACTACACTTTGAAGCCACTTCACTGAACTTCACATCGCCATTGAGGCGATAACCGCGCTTCCTGGTAGCATCGGGCACGCGCGTGGTGCCGACATCGATGACCACAGCGCCCTCTTTCACCATGTCGGCAGTAACGAAGTCCGGACGGCCTATGGCGGCTATGATAATATCTGCCCTGCGGCACTCCTCTTTCAGGTCAGCTGAATGGGAGTGGCAGACGGTGACTGTGGAGTCGCCATACTGCTTCTGCATCATGATCTGTGCCATGGGCTTGCCCACAATGTTGCTACGGCCTAGGATAACGCATTTCTTGCCCGATGTCTCTATCTTATAATGCCTGAGCAACGTGTAGATGCCTAAAGGCGTAGCCGAGATGAAGCAGGGCAGACCTATGGCCATACGCCCGACATTGACAGGGTGGAAGCCGTCGACATCCTTACGATAGTCAATGGCCATGATGATTTTCTGCTCGTCAATGTGCTTGGGCAGGGGTAGCTGGACAATAAAACCGTCGACGTTATCATCCTTGTTGAGCTTGTCAACGCAGGCCAGCAGCTCCTCCTCTGTCACGTCGTCCTCATAGCGGATGAGTGTTGACTTGAAGCCACACTGCTCGCAGGCTATCACCTTATTTTTTACGTAGGTCTCCGAACCACCGTCGTGCCCGACAAGCACGGCAGCCAAATGGGGCGGGCGGCAACCTGAGGCTACCATGCGCCTCACTTCCTCCGCTATCTCTGCCTTTATGGCTGTGGCCGTGGCCTTTCCGTCAATCAAAGTCATAATAAACTATTTTTGTATATCTTGCAATCGGTTCTTACCTCTTAGGCAACTGATTCACAGCACCCAAGAGATAATCATTCTTCAGGCCTGGGGCATTCCCTTGAAGCCCTTCATTCGGGCTGCCATGCCCTTCATGCCACCGCCGGCCACCATGCGCATCATCTTGCGAGTCTGGTCGAACTGCTTGATGAGCTTGTTCACCTCCTGGATATTCGTACCACTACCCTTGGCAATGCGCTGCCGACGGCTGGAGTTAAGCAACTCCGGATTGGTGCGCTCAGCGGGAGTCATACTGCGAATGATGGCCTCTACCCCCTTGAAGGCATTGTCGTCGATGTCGACATCCTTAATGGCCTTGCCCACTCCGGGAATCATGGAGGCAAGCTCCTTGAGGTTGCCCATCTTCTTGATTTGCTCTATCTGACCGAGGAAGTCGTTGAAGTCGAACTTGTTTTTCTGAATCTTCTTCTGCAACTTGCGTGCTTCCTCTTCGTCGAATTGCTCCTGAGCACGCTCCACCAGTGAGACCACATCACCCATACCGAGGATACGGTCGGCCATACGCTCGGGATGGAAGACATCAATGGCCTCCATCTTCTCACCCGTTCCGATGAACTTGATGGGTTTGGTGACCACGGTGCGAATGCTAAGAGCTGCACCACCGCGGGTATCACCGTCGAGCTTCGTGAGCACCACACCGTCGAAGTTCAGACGGTCGTTGAACTCCTTGGCTGTGTTGACGGCATCCTGTCCGGTCATGGAATCAACCACGAAGAGCGTCTCGTCGGGGTTAACGGCTTCCTTGAGCGATGCGATCTCGTTCATCATCTCCTCGTCGACGGCAAGTCGGCCTGCGGTATCGATGATTACGGTGTCGTAGCTCTTGGCCTTGGCTTCCTGGATAGCATGGCGGGCAATGCTCACCACATCCTTACTTTCGGGTTCCGAATAAACCGGCACATCAATCTGCGCACCGACAACCTTCAGCTGTTCGATGGCTGCGGGACGATAAACATCGCAGGCCACGAGCAAGGGGTTGCGGTTTTGCTTCTTACGCAGCATGTTGGCCAGCTTTCCACTGAAGGTAGTCTTACCGGAACCCTGCAAGCCGCTCATTAGGATAATGGCAGGACGGCTCTTGAGATTGAGTCCCACGGCCTCGCCACCCATGAGGCGAGCCAGTTCGTCATGGACAAGCTTCACCATGAGCTGCCCGGGTTTGACAGCTGTGAGCACATTCATGCCCAAAGCCTTCTTCTTCACGTCGTCGGTAAACGACTTGGCCACTTTATAGTTGACATCCGCGTCAAGCAAAGCACGACGCACGTCCTTCAAGGTCTCGGCTACATTGATCTCTGTAATTTTGCCCTCGCCCTTGAGGATTTTGAACGATCGTTCCAGCCTTTCGCTTAAGTTCTCAAACATGTTTTAATCTTAGTCTCTAATTGTTGTCAATTATGCAAATGTACTAATTAAAAAAAAAGTGACAAAGGCTTGCCGTCTTTTTTATATTATTTTAAAGTATAGCAACGGCGAAACTTCTTTACTCCACTGTATGCCGACGGGAGGATAACTTTGAACAACACGATTGAGAAAACGCGCTATGCCCCGACTGCAACACGAAGACTGAGTTATGACGGAAAGTTCCTGTTACTACTATGATCAATGTTGTTCTTCCCGAAGTTTTCAGGACAGTACAATGCACGATTCCATCGCTCCAATGCTGATAACGCGAAAAAAACTCTCTATCATACATGATTGGTTTCGTTTGAAGATGGAAAATATATGATGCAGAGAAAACTATTTAACCCATGAAAGTACTTTACATTTTTCTTCCGCGAAAATCTTCGAAATAGAGATGATTGGGGGATTTGAGGAGCCTTTTCAGAGCACTTTTCGCTCGAGATCGGACCTCGAGAGCCTCGAGATAGGACTTCGAGAGCCTCGAGATAGGACTACGAGCGGCTGAAAGCATAGGGATTACAAGGCTAAAATAGGACTATTTTGGGCCTAAAAAAGCACTTTCTGAGCTACCCCGATAGTAGCATTTTACCCAAACACATGATTTACAACAACTTAGAAAAGCTCCGTATTTTCGCGTATTTTGAGACCAATGTCGAGTTGCTGAAAAATAAGGCCACTTTTTGGGCCCTTTTTTGTCATTTATGTTTACAAACAAGGCTTATTTTCATATACTTTTCGGCTCAGATGGTTTCCGAAGTGAACTAAATTAGGATTTGGAGTAAGAAAGTAGTATACAACTTGCTGTCCACAATGGGTTTACCGTTCCTGTTTTCGTCACTATTTGGATAGGCTCTGTAGCTATTTATAATGTTCATTAATGTGGGAATTCAGGAAAAAGAGGTCGAAATAGACAGTCGTCCCCACGAAAGAATCCTCGAAGATGCGATTCTAACAAGACGTTTTTGTAAGTGGGTTCTCTATTACGATTTACTTTACCCACATTTTGAGGCTCAAATGTCCACTGCAGGGCGCGGACCTTGTGGCCGTCCGCATCCTGCAAATACAGAAGGTGTGATAGAATTTCTTGTTTTCCCATTTGTTTGCCCATAGGATGTACGGCAACAAGGGCCACACCCTGCCGAGGCTTTGAGAATACAGAATGAAAGTCATTCCAGGACAAGTACTCACGGGGAGGGCACGCAGAGAACACTGGTTTACAGAGACTTTCCAAGGCTGACTGACAGATTCAACCTCTCTTACTTTTGCTTTGTGCTTCAAAAATATTCTAAACTTCAGCCCTATGACTGCATTAATTTGTTCACACAGCCTGGATTTTGGAACGCATAAAGAACAAAAAGAAAGACCTCTCGCGATGTAGCGGATAGACAGAAGCCACACAGCGAAAGGTCTTTATTTTAGTCTATATTCCGAGATAGAATAGGGATCGGGAACTATTTCAAAAGGGTTGAAGCCACATTAATACCGTCGAGTTCTACGCTGGGCTGACAGCCACGACTGTCTTCAGAACGCCAGCTGATGGTCACAGGCACCGATTCACCGGGAAGAAGCGTGAGGAAGTTGTCTGAATAGAAAGCCGGAAGAATCTGCTCACCGTCAGTCCCTTTTAGATTGAGCCGCACCATGAGAGCGGGACAATCAGACTTATTGCTCACAACAAAAGTCAGCTTACTGCCTTCCTCAACCGATTCTAAGGCTTTTTCTGCGAATACTACCGTAGCCTTGGGCATGGTGCGCACAGCCTCATAGTGACCGTCGCGTCGCCCACGGATATAGGTGTTCTGCGAAACCACCTTTCCATCAGCATCGGTAAGGTCAAGCCGGATGAGATAGACATCCTCAACGTCGGAGGGCACCTCCGGCTTGAGCACTTTCAGCGTAGAGTCATCAGGGGAGTCGACAGAGACAGTCTTTTGCCAGAGTGTCTTTCCGGACAATCCCACGATGCGTGCCTTGATTTGAAGGCCCTTGTGGTCGCCTTGGCCGAGATTCACCACCTCGATACTGTCGGTAAGTGCATTCCACTGCACGTGGAGTGGTTCACAAGCTTTCTTGATTCCGTAGTAGCCGGCCGGCGTATCGAAGAAATAGTCGTAGGAATCCCATACCATGCTTGGCCAGCATGAATGGCTCATCCAGGAGAGCAAGCCCATACGGTACTTGTGCTCTCCCTCATACATAGCCCGATAACCGTTGTAGCAAAGAAGCTGCCCGAAGCGTGAGAAATCATCGGCACTGCTGATATCGCCAAAGCCGTCGGTGATGAGCTGGTTGAAAGTCTCGGCACGCTGTGCTCCATAGAGTGTGAAGTCGTGCTTACCCCACTCGGCGGTCTGCGGCCAAAGTGAGTCGGATGAGAAGGTGCGCTTCATGCTTTCGGGGCTCATCACGTTAGGAATTCCCCGCTCGGAATGCAGTTTTCCACTCTGCAACTTAAAATAGTCAGCATCGGGATGCAGGCAGTAAGGTCCTTCTCCGCTCACACCGTAATGGGCCGAATTGGGGATATAGACCGTTCCGGGAGCAAGTTTCTCCACACAAGCCTCAAGCTGAGGGTTGAGTGTTGCCGGGGGATTGCCTTCGTTGCGGCCACAGTAGAGGGCTATGGCAGCATGGCTGCGGATGCGTCTCACGTAGTCATTGGCATTGTCGAGGAACATGCTTTCATAGTAGGGATTAGGCCCGTCGCTGGGATTGGCAAGCCAGAAGTCCTGCCAAATGAGAATACCGTTGGCATCGCAGGCATCGTAGAACGGTGCGTCGCCAATCATGCCTACCCAGTCGCGTATCATCGTGTAGTGCATATCGCGGTGGAAGGCTACGGCTGTCTCATACTCGCGTGCACGATAGTTGAGATTCTGCTCGCTGAATCCCCAGTTGCCTCCAAGGGGCACGATTCGTTTTCCATTACAATAGATACGTAGTTGCGTATCCTTGTCGGTGTAGCTAAATTCTCTGATACCGGCCTTGAAGCTGATTGAGTCAGAGAGGCTACCGTCAGCAGTAAAGGCGAAGCCCGCGGAATAGAGATAAGGGTCGCCATAGCCGTTGGGCCACCAGAGACGCATGCGCTGATTGTTGAATTGGGGGAAGTCGGCAGCGGCAAAGAAAATCTCACGCTCCTCTCCCGCCCCAAGGCTGACTTTCTGCTCAGCCTTCAAGGTCCCTACATGGCAGCTGAGGGTTCCGGTGACAGCATGATTGGAATGGTTGCGAACGAACACCGAGGGAGTGATAGTGGCAAGGCTTTCCGTAGCCTTCACCTTCGACCTGACGTAAGGATCGGCTAAGGTGATGTCGCCCGACGTGGTGAGATAAACATCATTCCAGATTCCCATATTGCGTCCTCTCACCGTGGTTATCCAGTCCCAGCCTATGGAAGCATGCATCGTAGGGTTATCGGCACCAAGGATACCACCGTTGAACTGGGTGGTGAAACGAGTCTTCTCCTTCACAGCTCCATAGTGGGCATTGTGCACCACGCGCACGGCCACCACATTGTCACCTTCCTGCAGATAAGGGGTGACATCCACATTTCCGCGCTTGAAGGCACCCTCTATATAGTCAACCTTATGTCCGTTGAGCCAAACCTCGGCCTTCCAGTTGACACCGTCGAAGTGGAGGAAAGTACGCTTACCCGGCTGTTGGTGCGAAAGCTTAAACACTGTACGATACCAGAAATCGGACCTGAAATAGGAATCGGATATCTGCTCCACACTGCTTCCTAAGTTTGGATTAGGCACTGCGCCGAGATTTATGAGACTCGTGAGTACCGTACCGGGCACAGTGGCAGTAATCCAGTCCTTGGGTACATAAGTCTTTGAGGAAAGTTGCTGTCCGTCGGCCTTCACCTCTGAGGCCCGTTGCAGCATCCACTGACCGCCGGCGAGCGAGAATCGTTTGCCCTGCCGACCCTCCATGAGCTTAGGCTCTGCTACAAGACCACCACGGCCCATGACACGAAGCTCGCCCATCTCAATGCCACCAGCTGAGGCCTGCGTCATAGATATTCTGAGGTAGCGGGCACGCCCTTGACATTTCACGGTCTGCCTTCCGGCTTTCGGTTGTGGTAAGGTGGAGAGACGAGTCCACTTAGCAGCATCTTCCGATGTTTCCAAAACAGCAGAAAGTGGAGCTTTTAGCCACGTGATGTCGACTTTGTCGAAATCAGACTCACTGCCGAGGTCGACATAGAGCCACTGCTTCTCCCCTACTCCACTCTTCCAGGCGCTGCTGAAGTGCTGTGAAGGCAAAGCATCCTGCTTCTGCCCTTTCAGCCAGGGTTCCAGGGCCATTACATGCCAGTGGTCGGAGCCTTTGAGTCGCATTTGAAGCCGTAGATAAGCTGATGTCACCGTGCGCCCCAACCTGAATGTCATGCCCGACTTACGAATAACAAAGCGCTTATCACCGCTCTTCTCATAAGGACAGAACTGGGTCTCCCAACTGCCAGTGCTGTCAATGGACGCACCACTGCATGAGGCAAGGGATGTCCAGTGACGGCCATCGGCTGACGAAAGTAACTGCGCCTCATAACGTCCATCAGAGAGTTGCCGGTCGAAATCCACAGCAGCATAAACCCTTACCTCGTCAAAGCTGAGCTTCATTTGGTGCCATGCAAAGGTCAGAGTGGCAGCTCCATCGGTCGAAGCTACTGGCACCCAAGTAGGATTATCGTCAAAGGCCATCTCACGGTACTCGCGACTCAAAGGGCCTTGTTGAGTATAAGCTTCCAGCCAGCAGGGAGCAAGAGTGGACTCGATACCGTCGGTAACCAATTGCGCTGTGAGATTGAAGTCATAGGACGATGAAGCCACTGCCATCCTACGCAGAGCAATGTTTCGGTAACTGGAAGAAGGCTTAAGCTTTGGGGCAAAGTTCTCAGAAGGTCGCCCAGGATACGTTCCGATACCGAGAGTGTAAGATTCAGTCTGCGCCATAGCAACACTTGGAGCTAGCATCAATAAAAGAGAAACCGCCCTCAGCAGAGGACGGATAAAATATTTCTTGAGCATATTCATATAGAAAACTCGTAACGCTTCTTTTTTATTAGAATTGGAAGAATGAAAAAATCAGAAATTGAAGTAATGTTTGGCATTGTAATAACATATATCTTCCACCATTCCACCCACACGATCCATCTCCGTTGAGGGTATTTCTCCGTTCTCCACATCCCGTCCTATGAGGTTGCAAAGTATGCGGCGGAAATATTCGTGACGGGGATAAGAGAGGAAAGAGCGCGAGTCGGTCAACATTCCTACGAAGCGGCTAAGCAATCCTTGCATAGAGAGTGTGTTGAGCTGATTCTCTATGCCCAACTTCTGATCAGCAAACCACCAAGCGGCTCCCCACTGCATTTTACCAGGACAAGAACCGTCCTGAAAATTGCCTATCATGGACGCCACCATATTGTTATCAGCCGGATTAAGATTGTAGATGATGGTCTTGGCCAACTTCTGACGCTTGTCAAGTCGGTCGAAGAAACGGGCCATGGATTGTGCCGTACGGTCGTCGCCGATAGAGTCGCAGCCGATATCGCGGCCAAGCTGACGGTAAAGCCTTGTACAATTGTTCCGCATAGGACCGTAATGGAATTGCTGGACCCATCCCGAATCAGCATCCATGACGGCGAGTTCATGAAGAAGAGCCGACTTAAACTGGTCGGCCTCATGGGGCTCTGGCTGTTCACCGGACATAAACCTGTCGAAGATGTCGCTCACCTTCACGCCTGTATAGTTGTCTGCATAGAAATGGGGCAAGCCATGATCTGACAATCGGCATCCTTGCTGCTCAAAGAAATCATGCCGGTTCTGCACCGCGTCAATGAGGTCCTGGTAGGTGCGAATCCATACTCCGCTCGCCTTTTCAAGCTGGTGCAGATAATCTCTATAAGCATCACCCTCGTCGATAGCCATGAGTTTGTCTGGACGCCATGCTGGAAGCACTTTAATGCTGAAGCCCTCACGACGCAGCTGCTGATGATACTCAAGACTATCTACAGGGTCATCGGTGGTACAGACCACTTCCACATGATAGCGTTTCATGAGGCTGCGCGCACTGAACTCCGGACTCTTCAACTTCTCGTTACACTCGTCGTAAATATCCTGCGCCGTCTCTGGCTTGAGCACCTTCTCTATGCCGAAAGCCGTGCGCAGTTCGAGGTGTGTCCAATGATAGAGAGGATTACGCATCAAGTAGGGCAACGTAGCAGCCCACTTCTCAAACTTTTCCCAATCGGTGGCATCACCCGTGATGAAATGTTCGTCAATGCCATTTGCTCTCATAGCACGCCACTTATAGTGGTCACCGCCCAGCCACAACTCCGTGATAGAGCGGTAACGGTGGTCCTCGGCTATCTCCTCAGGATTGAGATGACAGTGAAAGTCGATAATGGGCATGTGCTCAGCATGCTCGTGATAAAGCCTCCTCGCAGTCTCAGTCTCAAGGAGGAAGTCATCGTCCATAAAATTGCGTATCATAGCGTTATCGGTTTATTTGTGACCTCTTGCTTCGGCGATATATTTCAGAGCATCGTGCGTCATCGTCCGGATTGTAGTCCAGTCGGAAGCAGCTATGCACTCAGCAGGAAACATTTTCGAACCCATACCAACACAGAAAACACCCGCCTTAAACCATTTCGTCAGATTATCAGCATCGGGAGAGACTCCTCCTGTGACCATAATCTTCGTCCAAGGCATCGGTGCAAGAAGGCTCTTGACGAGGCCGGGACCGACAATGCTTCCCGGGAATATCTTGATAAGGTCACAGCCTACTTCCTGCGCGAATCCCACTTCGCTCACCGACATACAACCGGGCACATAAGGGATGCAGCGGCGATTGCACACTCGAGCTATTTCAGGACTGAACAGCGGTCCAACGATGAATTCGGCTCCCAACTGGATGTAGAGCGAGGCTGTAGGAGCATCCACAACGGAGCCTGCACCCAAAGCAAGTTCCGGACACTCGGTACGTGCCCACTTCACAAGTTTGCCGAAAACCTCGTGAGCAAAGTCACCACGATTGGCAAACTCAAACGCACGTACGCCACCCTCATAGCAAGCACGAATTACTTCCTTGGCAATATCAAAATCACCGTGATAGAACACGGGCACCATTCCGGTCTGCCCAATCTTTTGCAATACGGTTATCTTATCAAACTGTGCCATATTTAGTTTTATTTTGCTTAGTCTCTTTTTTCTTCTATAGTTGATGTTCACGCTTCATCATTCCGGCAATACCCATTTCGAGTCCACGCAACTCTGCGAGTCCCCGAAGACGTCCGATACATGAATAACCAGGATTGGAATGCTTGTTCAGGTCGTCTATCATCTGATGACCATGGTCCGGACGCAGCACGATGGATTCGCCTAAACGCTGTTCTTCCTCAAGAAGAGCTTTCATCATGGCAAACATGTCAACATCGCCCTCAAGATGATTGGCCTCATAGAAATTCCCGTCAGCGTCACGCTTGGTACTTCTCAGATGCACGAAATGAATGCGATCGGCAAAGCGATGCATCATGCCGGGGCAGTCGTTGTCGGGACTGACGCCAAGTGAGCCCGTGCAGAGACAAAGCCCATTAGCAGGACTCGGGACAGCCTCAACCAACTTCTCGAAGTCGGCTTCCGAACTCATAATACGTGGCAGTCCAAGGATGGGCATTGGTGGGTCGTCAGGATGAATAACAAGCTTCACACCGGCCTCCTCCGCAACTGGGCATACTTCGCGAAGAAAATCAATAAGATTACCTCGTAAATCCTCGCAAGACATGCCTTTGTATCGGTCGAGCTCAGCCCTGAACTGGTCGAGTGTAAAGCTTTCCTCCGCACCAGGTAACCCCGCTATCATATTGTGAGTGAGCAGACTGATATCGGACTCTGTCATTGAATGAAAGCGAACGGAAGCCTTTTGCTTGTCTGCTTCCGAATATTCAGCCTCAGCACCTGGCCGACGAAGTATAAATAGGTCGAAGGCCACATAGGCGGCCCTTTCAAAGCGCAGTGCACGACTACCGTCTGGCATCGGAAAAGCAAGGTCAGTGCGCGTCCAGTCGAGAACAGGCATAAAGTTGTAGGTCACAACCGTGATGCCACATTGCCCAAGATTGCGAAGCGTCTGTTTGTAGTTTTCGACGTACTCTCGCCAATGTCCGGTCTGCGTCTTGATATGCTCATGCACAGGCACACTCTCCACCGCCGACCATACCATACCGGCAGCCTCAATCTCGCGCTTGCGCCTCATAATCTCTTCGATGCTCCATACCTCTCCATTAGGAATATGATGAAGGGCTGTGACAACACCGTGAGCACCGGCCTGCCGTATGTCCTGTAGCGAAACAGGATCAGCAGGGCCATACCATCGGAAGGATTGATTACAAAGTATCATCTTCTTAAGTAGTTAAATAGAGAACACGTTGAAACCTCCGTCGACCACAGCCACGGTTCCGGTTACGAACTGGGAGGCTGGACTAATGAGATAGTGAATAGTCCCACACAGTTCACTGGGTTCTCCCATACGGCCCATGGGCGTCTGATGGATGATGTCTCGGCCACGCTGTGTCCAGCTCCCGTCGGGATTCGTAAGCAGAGAGCGGTTCTGGTCAGTGAGGAAGAAGCCTGGAGCTATTGCATTGACACGTATGTGAGGACTGAACTTTGACGCTACTTCTTTTGCCATATAAGCAGTGAAGTTGCTCACACCTGCCTTGGCCACTCCATAGCCTGCCACACGAGTAAGCGGCCGGAAAGCCGACATCGACGAGAAGTTGACAATAGCCCCCGACTTCTGCACTGCCATGGGACGCAGGAACACCTGCGTGGGAAGAACGGTACCCATGAGGTTGAGCTCCATCACACGACGGAAATCATCAGTGTTAAGGTCAAAGAAAGTCTTGTCAGGAGGAATGGTTGCACCCGGCATGTTGCCACCTGCAGCATTGAGAAGAGCATCCACACGACCGTAGCGGGAAAGCACGGCATCAAGATTACGCTCAAGCAATGCTTTGTCCATGACATCGGTTCTCATGAAGACTGCCTCACCGCCATTCCTCTCTATATCGTCCACAACCTTTAGACCGGTCTCCTCATTTCGTGCGAGAATGACCACTTTGGCGCCCTCTGCTGCCAGATATTTTGAAATACAACGGCCAAGGACACCAGTTCCCCCGGTGATGGCCACCACTTGACCAGAAATGTCGAATAGTCTGTTCATCTTTTAATGTATTGGTATCTTTAGGTTTTTGTTATAAATATCATTGTCAGAACCCTCAAAGGGGGCTTCTGACAGATGAAAAAATGAATAGTTATCGTTGCACGCGTCCCGAAGCATCGCCCTTAGCGAGAGCTTCCACCTCAGCGGCACTCACCATATTGACATCACCATTGATGGTGTGTTTCAGTGCCGACGCAGCCACTGCAAACTCCAGTGCCTCTCCCTGCGTTTTCATCGTGAGCAACCCATGAATGAGTCCTCCGGCAAAGGAATCGCCTCCTCCCACTCTGTCAACAATGGGAGAAATGTCATAATGGCGTGACTCATAGAATTCATTTCCATCATAAATCATAGCCTTCCATCCATTATGCGAAGCGGAATACGACTCACGCAGCGTGGAGGCCACATAACGGAAACCGAACTGTAAAGCCATCTCGCGGAAAATCTGCTTGTATCCGGCAGCATCCGTGCGTCCGGCAGTGACATCAGCATCGGGCTTGAAACCGAGGCAACGGTCAGCATCCTCCTCGTTGCCTATGCAGACGTCGACATATTCCATAAGCGGACGCATCACGCTGCGCGCTTTCTCTGGTGTCCACAGCTTTTTACGGAAGTTCAGATCGCACGACACTGTCACCCCAGCTCGCTTTGCAGCCTTACAAGCCTCCAGCGTAATGGCAGCTGCACGGTCAGAAATAGCCGGTGTGATACCGGTGAAATGGAACCAGCGGGCACCCTGGAAGATGGTATCGAAATCAAAATCATCCACACTGGCCTCGGCGATGGCCGAATGGGCACGGTCGTAGATTACCTTGCTGGGACGCATGGCCGAGCCACGCTCCATGAAATAGATGCCTATGCGGTCTCCGCCACGGACGACGTAATCGGTGTGCACACCGAAACGGCGCAGAGAGTTGATAGCCGACTGGGCAATGTCGTTTTCCGGCAGTTTCGTAACAAAATACACTTCATGTCCATAATTGGCCAGGCTCACGGCCACATTGGCTTCGCCGCCACCATAGACGGCATCAAACTGTTCAGCCTGCACGAAGCGGCTAAAACCCTCGGGTGAGAGGCGGAGCATTATTTCGCCCAATGTGATAATCTTCTCCATAAACACAATCAATGATGTTCTGCCACTACGGCAAAGTAGTCAACGTTAGCATCGGTGAGGTTCTCGAACCAATGCTGATGTCCTTTCGGACAATAGTGCACCTGTCCGGCTGAACATTCCTCAGTCTTACCATCATAATGGAATGTCATCTTACCACTGAGGACATATATCACCTCACAGTTCTCGCCGTGGAGATGGTTGCCACTGGAAGCACCGGGAGTGAGCGTAGAGCGCATGATGCGCACTTTGGAGTCAACGAAGTTGCGGGTACGGAGTATCCCTTTGCCTCCCTTGAAACCCTCCACTTCTTCCTCTTGAATCTGATTGAAATCAATGACCATAGACAGAATTAGTTTAAGTATCAGCAAAGATAATGCAAACGAACGGAATGACAAAGAAAATACAAAAATAATTCTGCCAGCACGAAGGAAAACTGTTCTCCTCGGGTTGTGACTTACTCCTTTGTTGACAGCACGTACATGGAAATGCAAAGTTCGCAGAAGTGAGTCACCGCGAGCATTCACATGGTCAAACGACTGTCTATAAAGTAGCTGACAACCTTTTGGCCATTACCCAAGTTTCGGAAATAAATAAAACGCACGCCTCGGGTGTTATCGGTTGTTTGAAATAAGACATTAAAATAGCCTCAACCAATTGGTAAAACATATGTTAGCTAATTGGACAACAACTGTTAGACAAATGGACAACAACTGTTAGACAAATGGCTAACTGTAGTTTAACGTTTTTGGTTGACCACTTTAAGCCTTATTTTTAATGAGGGTTGACCCGGTTGAACTTTATTTTTATAATTGGTTGATATCTACACTATTGTGCTCATAAACCGTGTTGACATGTCGATTGAACTGAGCCACGTATTTCATGATTCGTGGGAAAAAGCCTGTCAACAGTGACTGTACCGGATACGACCTCCTCATCCGACTCAGAAGATGATACTGACGCCTCCTACCAGAACAACGTAGCGTAACAGTTTGCCCATGGTGATACTGGTCAACGTAATAAGGATATTGGCTCGCATAAGTCCGAGCGCTATCGTGATGCCACTGCCTATAATGGGCAGGAAGGCAAAGAAGCCCATCCATGCTCCCCGGCCTCCCATGAATCGCTCTGCCTTTTCGAGGGATTCTCTTTTAACGTGCAAATACCTCTCCATCCATTCCAGCTTTCCCATACGTCCTATGACATAATTGAACATTGAGCCCAGCACGTTGCCGATGGTTCCATAGACAACCAACGGCACAGGATGAAGTCCGGCAGCAAGAAGACCAAGCATGACGGCCTCACTGCTGAAGGGGAAAAAACTTCCCGCAAGGAAAGCAGCCAAAAGCATCCCCCAGTATCCATAGTTCATGAGGAAGTCGGTCAGGGCTGCCATAGAAGATTACAGAATAACAAGACCAGACCGCAGACGGAGAAAAGGGCAAACATGATGTTTGACAACCG
Organism: uncultured Prevotella sp.; assembly: GCA_900314365.1. GTDB lineage: Bacteria > Bacteroidota > Bacteroidia > Bacteroidales > Bacteroidaceae > Prevotella. The sequence continues at coordinate 29,368 of OMVH01000193.1, forward strand.
GCTACGGGTAAACGTGATGGTGTGAGCCACGAGGGGCGACATGTTGACGATGAGCAAGGCCGTGAGTATGCTGTAACTGTGTGGCTGCACTATGAGGAGAACCACAATGATGAGGCTCATTGTGATGAAAATCTCAAAGAGCATCCGCGTACGAATCTTATCGTTGTAGCTGAACCGCAGAAAATGAACAGTTCCTATAAGGGTGAGCACAACGAAAAAAACAAGCGTGATGAGGGTCAGCTCCGACATTGCGCTGAGGTCGGCAACGGGACTGAAGGCTATGAGCTGAGTCAAATGACTGACCATACGGGGCATAGCTCCACTATAGACATCGTATCCTATGACGAACCAATAGGGCACGAACAGACCTAACAGCGAAGCAAGGAAATTGCGCATACTCATAGCCATAATGCAGGTGCCTAACAGTATCCACAATACGGGCACGAACCACAGCACGCCTACCTCAAGCAAACTGGCCATGCTGAGCATGCAGAAAGCGAAGAAGACATAGCCCTGTGCCCGTTTATTCTGATAGGCTTTAAAGAGAAAAAGCCAGCAGAGTATAGCACACAACTGCACTACGCCTACAACATAGTCGTGGAATACTGGCGCCATAATGAGGTCGAACACCACGAAAGAACACGACACCATGCGACTGTAAGTGCGCATGAGCGCATTCTGGTTGTTGAGTTCGGCCATGAGATAGGTACCCGCCAGGAGGAAGACCAACAAGAGCCAATGCATCTCCTCCCGTAGTCCCGTGAGCATCCACAGGGCTACAGCGGCAACGATAGTAACAGGCAGGGAGAATCGACTCTCCGCAATTTTGTTTTGTAGATACTTCATCTTCTTTATTCCACCTGCCCACCAGCAAATCACTTGTTTGGTGGGCAGGCATGGGAAAGGTCAAAGATCCAGACCGATGTCCCTACGGAAGTACTTATCCTTGAATTCAATCTTCTGAGCCTCCTGGAAACTTTTCTCCAGTGCGGCCTCTTTGTCTTTGCCATAGGAGGAAACAGCTATCACCCTGCCGCCGTTGGTCACCACCTGTCCGTCCTTAAGAGCCGTACCGGAATGGAATACTATGCTTCCTTCAACCTTGTCGAGCCCTGTGATGGGATAGCCCTTGACGTATTTGCCGGGATAGCCGCCGCTGACAAGCATCACACATACTGCACTGCGACTGTCGAACTCCACCTCACGACGGTCGAGGTCGCCCTGAGCCACTCCTTCAAAGAGGTCGACGAGGTCGCTCTTCAGACGGAGCATCACGGTCTCTGTCTCAGGGTCACCCATGCGGCAATTGTACTCAATAACCATCGGGTCACCATCGACATTGATGAGTCCGAAGAAGATGAATCCTTTGTAGCTGATTCCCTCAGCCTTCAGCCCTTCCACAGTGGGGCGGATGATGCGATCCTCCACCTTCTGCATCCATTCTTTGTCAGCAAACGGGACCGGGCTCACGGACCCCATGCCTCCGGTGTTGAGACCTGTGTCGTGCTCGCCGATGCGCTTGTAGTCCTTAGCCTCGGGCAGAATCTTGTAGTGATTGCCATCGGTCAACACGAATACAGAGCACTCAATACCCTTGAGGAACTGCTCGATGACCACCTTGGCGGAAGCATTGCCGAACATGCCGTCAAGCATCTCGCGCAGCTTCTCCTCGGCTTCCTCGAGTGTAGGCACAATGAGTACCCCCTTGCCTGCTGCCAGTCCGTCGGCTTTCAGCACGTAGGGTGGCTGTAAGGTTTTGAGGAATGCTATGCCCTCGTTGAGAGTCGTGCCGTCGAAAGTCTCATAGGCTGCGGTAGGAATGTGATGGCGCTTCATGAATCCCTTGGCGAAATCCTTGCTCCCTTCAAGCTGTGCTCCTGCTTTGGAAGGGCCTATCACAGCAATGGCGCGGGTACGTTCATCGTTTTTGAAAGCATCGGCAATGCCACTGACGAGCGGGTCCTCAGGCCCTACAACCAGCATGTCGATGGCATGGCTGACTGCAAAGGCCTTGATAGCCTCAAAGTCGTTAACCTTCAAGTCCACGTTCTCGCCACAGTCCTTTGTACCGGCATTTCCCGGGGCGATAAAGAGCTTGCCACACTGCTTGCTCTGAGCAATCTTCCATGCGAGGGCATGCTCGCGCCCGCCGCTTCCTAAAAGTAAGATATTCATTTCTGTCTGACCTCCTTAAATATGATGCGTTAACGGATAATTCTTATTTCTTCAAAGGCTTGAGATAATCCTCGAAATACTGTGTGATGCGCTCATGCAGATGCACACTCTGGTGGCCTCGCATGTTGTGGGGTTCACCGGGATAGACAAAGAAGTCGGGCTGTGTCCCCACTTTTATACATTCGGCAAGGAAGCTCAGAGCATGCTGAGGCACCACCGTCTTGTCATTGTATCCGATGATAATCTGCAACTTTCCCTTGAGGTTCTTAGCCTGGTTGATAAGCGAGGTCTTGGCGTAGCCCTCCGGATTAGCCTGCGGCGTATCCATATATCGCTCGCCGTACATCACTTCGTACCACTTCCAGTCGATGACTGGTCCGCCGGCCACACCCACCTTGAACACATCAGGATAGTGGGTCATCAGCGAGATGGTCATAAAACCTCCGAAACTCCATCCGTGTACACCGATGCGGTCCTGGTCTACATAGGGCAGCGACTTGAGGTATTCCACGCCTTTCATCTGATCCTGCATCTCCACTTGCCCAAGCTGACGGAAGGTGGCCTGCTCGAAGGCTTTGCCACGGTGCTCGCTGCCCCGGTTGTCGATGATGAACAGCAGATAGCCCTTCTGAGCCATATAAGTCTCCCATGAGCGCGAGCAGTAGTGCCAGCGTGCATCAACGTTGTGGGCGTGGGGGCCACCATAGACATAGACTACAGTGGGATATTTCTTCGAAGGATCAAAACCTACGGGCTTCACCATGCGCCAGTAGAGATCGGTAGAGCCGTCGGCTGCTTTAAGTTTGCCACAACTGTACTCAGGCACATTGTAGCCTTTCCACGGGTCGGGAGCCGTGAAATAGGATGTACGTGCCGCCTTAGCCACATTGGTTATCTCAATACGACGCGGCACCGTCGGCTCACTGTAGTTGTCCACCAGGAATGCTCCATCGGCAGAAAGACTGCCATAGTGCCAGCCTCGGCCGTTGTCAAGTAGTCTGCGCTTCCCCGTGTCGACACTGACGGCATAGAGGTTTGCCTGGATGGGACTGACCTCATTGGAGAGATAGACTATCTCATGGGTCTTGGCATTAAAGCCCAGCATATCCATCACTACCCACGGACCCGTGGTGACTTGACGGAGTTGCTCGCCTTTATTATTAAATAGGTAGAAGTGGTTGTAACCGTCCTTCTGGCTCTGCATGATGAACTTAGTAGCATCCCAGGGCAGAAATACGATGGGATTCAGGGGCTCCACATACTTGGCGTCGGTCTCACGGTAGAGTTCAGCCTTACGCTCACCTGTGGCAGCGTCATAGCTCACAAGACGACAGTCGTTCTGGTCGCGGTTGAGCTCAAACATGTAGATGGTGCTTCCGTCGGGACTCCAGGCAATATTGGTGAAGTAGCGGTCAGTAGGGTCACCGGCCTTGAGATAGACGGTGGCATGCGTGGACAAGTCGTAGACACCCACCGTCACCTTATGGCTTGTCTCTCCTGCCATAGGGTACTTGTCGGGCACCTCCTCAGCCTCACGCTTGAAGATGTCGACCTGAGGATAGTCCTTGACCATGCTCTGGTCCATACGGTAAAAGGCAAGTTTGTCACCACGCGGCGACCAGAAAGTACCCTTGCTGATGCCGAACTCATCGCGGTGCACGCTCTGGCCATAGACAATAGAGCGTGAGCCGTCTCGGGTAAGCTGTGTGAGCTGTCCGTCGGAGTCACGCACATAGAGCTGGTCAGCACGCACAAAAGCCACAGCCTTTGAAGCCGGGCACCAGTCGCTGGCCTTGTCCTCACCTTCGTGGACTCCGGTCCACTCCACCTTGCCTGTCTTGAAGTTGACAAGCCTGCGCCGCCCGTGCTGGTCGATGAGCACAAGAGGCTTTCCGGGATAAGGGAAAGTGATGCTGAAGAGGCTCGTAGCCTTGGCCTCGCCTGCCCCAACATTGCGGTTCACCTCGTCGAGTGTGAAGAGCTGTTTCTCCCGCCCCGTCGCCTTATCGACCAGGAAGCACTCATCGGTGTCGAGCCTGATGAGTTCGTTGCCCCACCACGTGGTGTAGCGGTTCTGAGGCACCATATTGTGATAGTTGGTGCCTCCAAAGTTAAGGTCCTCGAGCGTGAACTGCTTGAGCTGCTGATTCTGAGCCTTCATGTCAACCGTATGAAAAGAGAGCAGTGCGATGGCTGCCACCGCTGCAAGCGCCTTAGTCATCCTCATGATTCCTCCATCCTTTATTTCTGTTGTCACGACCTCCCTTGAAAGGCTTGCGGTCGGACTTCCGCCCTCTTGGGGCTCTGTCGTCGTCAGCGCGGCCGAAGCCCTTGCGGGAGTTCCCGCGGTAGTCCCTGCGCATATCGTTGTTGAAGGAGTGGAATTTGAACGAGCGGATGTCGCCCTCCTCGTTCTGCTCTTCTTCTTCGAGTCGTTTTTTGAACTCTCTTTCCTTCTTGAACCGATGCTTCTGTCCCATCTCCTCGCGCTCCCGGTCGGTCTTGACGACACCGCCTTTGGAACGGAAATCATTGAGTTTTCCGTCGAAGATGACATATTTCCGGAACTCGCACTCCAGACTTCCGTTGTAGAGGGGAATCTTTATAGAGGGCTTGAGTCCTATCTGCTCGAAGCACTCCTCACGGTAGGACAGAACCCAGGCGTCGTTGCCTGCAAAGGCATTCTTCAGTCGCTCGCCTATCATGCGATAGGTGCCGAGTAGGTCGGGCGTAGAGATGCGCTCCCCGTAGGGCGGATTCATCACGATGACACTCTTCTGGGCAGGCTTCTTGAAGTCTTTGAAATCTTGCTGTTCCACAGTGATATATTGTGAGAGCCCGGCCGCCTTGATGTTCAGGCGGGCCGTATTGACAGCCTTCATGTCGACGTCGTAGCCGTAGATATGATGTTCGAAGGGACGCTCGGCGCTGTCGTCATTATAGATTCTGTCAAAGAGCTCCTGGTCGAAGTCAGGCCATTTCTCGAAGGCAAACTCCTTACGGAAAACGCCCGGACTCATGTTCAGGGCTATGAGCGCAGCCTCGATGAGGAGCGTCCCCGACCCGCACATGGGGTCTATGAAGTCGCAGGAGCCATCCCACTGTGTCATGCGTATCATTCCGGCCGCCAAGACTTCATTGAGCGGAGCTTCCACGTTCTCCTGCCTGTAGCCACGCCTGTGGAGCGACTCGCCGCTGGAGTCAAGACTGATGGTGGCGTCGTCGGCAGCGATGTGGATGTGGAGCCTGATGTCAGGATTGCTCACCGAGATGTTGGGGCGCGAGCCTGTCTTCTCACGGAACTGATCGACGATGGCATCCTTCACCTTATAGGTGACGAAGCGCGAATTACGGAAGTCGTCAGAGTAGACAACGGAGTCGACGGAGAAGGTCTTCCCCTCAAGGATGTACTGGCTCCAGTCGATGTCCTTGATGGCCTCGTAGACCTCGTCGGCCGAGGAGGCCTTGAAGTGTTTGATAGGCTTCAGGATACGGATGGCCGTGTGGAGTTGGAAGTTGGCGCGGTACATCATTTCCTTGTCGCCCCTGAAGGATACCATTCGCCTGCCGGGCTTCACGTCGCTTGCTCCGAGTGCTGTGAGTTCTTGTGCCAGGACGGGCTCGAGCCCCATGAAAGTCTTGGCAATGAGTTCAGATTCCATAAGTTGTTTTTAATGCTCCGCCTTCCTTTTGGGGCGGCTTTGAAGCCTGGCTGCCGCCATGCAAGGGCCTTTTGCATCGGACCCTTTGGCGTTGCCATGCCGTTGTTTTGATTATTGAGTTTTTTAATAATGTTAGCTGTTCTAATTACTTTTGGGGCCTGGTCACGACTGAAAGTAAGTCTTCGTTCCTGGCTCAAGGTCGTGGGTGACCCACACATTGGCCCCCACCACGCAGCCGCGCCCTATGTGGATGCGTCCAAGCACGGTGGCGTTGGCATAGACGACCACGTCGTCGCCGATAATGGGATGACGGGGAATGCCTTTGATGGGGTTGCCGTCGGCGTCAAGCGGAAAGCTTTTGGCACCGAGAGTGACTCCTTGATAAATCTTCACATTGTTGCCAATGACTGTGGTAGCGCCGATGACGACGCCTGTGCCGTGGTCAATAGTGAAATAACGGCCTATGGTTGCACCGGGATGTATATCGATGCCGGTCTCGGAATGAGCCATCTCAGAGAGCATACGCGGTATGAGCGGCACTCCGAGCAGCAGCAACTCGTGAGCCACCCGGTAGTTGGTAAGAGCCTTTATGGCTGGATAGCAGGCGATAACCTCGGCTTTGCTGTCTGCCGCGGGGTCACCGTTGTAGGCTGCCGTGACATCAGTGGCCAGGGTCTCGCGTATGGAGGGTAGCCGCGCAATGAGCTCTGTGGAGATTTCGAGGGCCTTGTCTTTAAGACAGTCTATCTCGCAATGAGGCAGGTCGCCGTCGCCGACAGGCTTGAAGGCCAGACCGGCCAGCACCTGTCCCGCCAGGCACCGCTGCAGACGCTCGGCGCTGACTCCTATCTGATATTTGATGGTGGACGGACTCACGGTGGACTTTCCGTAGAAGCCGGGGAAAAGGATGGAACGCGACAACTCCACCACCTCAGCAAGCGCGGTGTTGGAAGGCAGGGGAATACCGTCCTGCCTGCGGTGCCAAAGACCGCGCAGCGACTCGGGAGCAGAAAGCCGGTCTACTGACTGCGTAAGCATAGCAGACAGACTTTCGCGACGCTTCTTTTCGGATGATTCCATACTTGTTGCAAAGTTACAAAAAAGTTGGGTACGGCTGTCGGAATGTGGCATTTATTTTGTAATACAACCGAAAAAAAGCATTGCCTGCATGTTTTCTGACCGACACCGGTTGCCCAACCGACGCTCAGGGAAGACGGTTGACGGTTCCACCGGGGCGCTTGAACTCTATCTCCTTAGGTATCTTCGTCCAGTGACCTCGGCGGGCTATCTTGAGGGTGGATCCCTTCTCCTGACGAAGCGTGAAAGTGGAATCAGAGGTACAGGTGAGGGTGGCCGTGAGGTCCTCGCTGCCATAGTCGTTGGTAATGGCAAGGGTGGCCTGGCGCCCCTTCACCTTGGCTGAGGTAAAGAGCCACTTGCGACCGTCCTGATTGTCACCAAAGAAACCGGGGAGCTCACCGAAGATGCTCTGTCCGGGCACTACGACACTGTTCTGATAAAAGTCCATGCGGATATACACGTTGTACTCCTTGTTGACGATGTAGCCGACGAAGGGCTGCGCTTTTTGCGCTGAAACGACAGCCGGCAGCAGGGAGAGCAACAGTAACGCAACAATCTTTCTCATGTAACCTTAGCTTTTGTTTGCAAGCGCAAAGATAATGCAATCCGTGCTCATCGCCAAGTAATCGTGCAAGTTTTTTATTTGGCCTTCGCAAGTGTGCTCCACGTGCAGGTGGCTGAGCTCATATCCGCATCCTACGGAGGTGTGTAACCTGATGGGGTATGGAAAAAGAAATATGAAAGCACATTGTTGAGGGGTAGAGGATAAAGGGTGAAAACACTTGATGGAGGCAACAGAGCGAGAGCACAGAGAAAGAATGCAGCCTGACTGTCTGCCGATTATTTCAGTCGCAAAAAACAGGGCTAAAATGAGGCTAAAGAAAACTTTTATTAGGGTAAAAGTACTTTACAATTTACAATCAACGAAAAACTTCAAAATAGAGAAAATTGGAGCACATCAGGAGCCCGGTTTGGCTCTTTTTTTGTCGTTGTCGGACTTCGAGCGCCTTGTGATCGGACCTCGAGAGGCTCGTAATAGGACTTTGAGCGCCTCGTAATCGGACTTTTAAAGGCTAAAAATTGGGCTTTTTAAGGCCAAAAAGACCGATTTTGAACTCCAAGAAAAAGACTGTAATGCATAAATGATTGAATCACAGATACTTGAAAACTTCGCGTATTTTGGCGTATTTGGAGACGAACTTAGAGTTGCTGAAAAATAATGGCTGTTTTTAGGCCTTTTTTATGAGTTTATTCTTACAAAACAAGGCTTTTTCCACCTAATTTTTCTTCGTTGAAACAGGCGAGAAAAAGAGCTCTCTGAAACCCCAAAAAGTAAAGACTCTCCACGAACACCAGCCGCAGAATCTGGAGGGGGCACATTTGATTCAGAACCTCAGTCGCAGTGCGGCTTCTGGGCTTAGCCTCGGACAAGTCTTGGCAGACAACTGCACACAGTCCACTGGAAAGATGGCATCAGGAAGGGAAGGAGCCCGACATTGTAAAACAATTTCGCAAATGCCTTATTATTAGTGCAATCATTCGCATTTCAAGAACAACAAAAGGCAGATTAAAATAACTTAGTTTCATTTTATATTTGTAACTTTGCCGTCGAAAAGATATGGTTATGGATAAACATAAGCTTATGCCCGACTACATCTTCGAGTCGAGCTGGGAAGTTTGCAACAAGGTCGGAGGCATCTACACAGTTCTGTCTACACGCGCCGACACATTGCAGAAAAAGATGAAGGACCGCATCATCTTCATCGGTCCTGATTGCTGGAAAGATAACACATGCCCCTATTTTGAGGAAGAGCCCGGAAGCTTTGCCCCATGGATAGCCGCTGCCCGCGCCAAAGGTCTGAAGGTGAGAGCCGGCCGATGGCTCGTGCCCGGGAAACCGTTGGCACTGCTCGTTGACTACAGTCCTCTCTTCGCCCGCAAAAATGAGTTCTACGCGCGCATGTGGGAATGGTACGGTGTGGACAGTCTCCATGCCTACGGCGACTACGACGAGTCGTCGATGTTCTCGCTTGCTGCCGGTATGACGGTGGAGAGCTTCTACCACTACTATCTCAGCGGAAAAGACAAAGTGGTCTACCAGTGCAACGAGTGGATGACCGGCATGGGAATGCTCTACGTCCGTCATGAGGTGCCGCAGATAGCAACTATCTTCACCACCCACGCCACGAGCGTCGGCCGAAGCATCGCCGGCAATGGCAAGCCCCTCTACCAGTATTTCACCGCCTACAACGGCGACCAGATGGCCGGGGAGCTCAACATGCAAAGCAAGCACTCCATAGAGAAACAGGCTGCCCTGAACGCCGACTGCTTCACCACCGTCTCTGAAATTACGGCTCGCGAATGCAGTCAGCTTCTCGACAAGCCCGTCGACGTGGTGCTGCCCAACGGTTTCGACAATGCCTTTGTGCCAAAGGGTGCCGCCTTCACGCGCAAGCGCACTGCCGCCCGCAAAAAGCTCCTCGCCGTGGCCAACGCCCTCACAGGCTGTCCCATCGACGACAACGCCCTCATCGTCTCCACGAGCGGCCGCTATGAGTTCCGCAACAAGGGCATTGATGTCTTTATCGATGCTATGGTGAGACTCAGCCGCGACACCTCGCTCAACCGTCAGGTCGTAGCCTTTATCGAAGTGCCCGCCTGGGTGAAAGAACCACGCCAGGACCTGAAGCAAAGGCTTGCTGCCGGGAAACCGGCTACGGAACCGCTCGCTAATCCTGTGGTCACCCACTGGCTCCATGAGCCCGGCAACGACCGAGTGCTCACGATGCTGGCCTCGCTAGGCTTCAGAAACGAAGACAGCAGCCGCGTGAAGATAATCTTCATACCCTGCTATCTCACGGGCAACGATGGTATTGTCAACATCAGCTACTACGACGTGATGACGGGCAACGACCTCTGCATCTACCCCTCCTACTACGAGCCGTGGGGCTACACACCACTCGAGGCCGTGGCCTTCGGCGTACCGTGCATCACCACCAACCTGGCCGGATTCGGCCTTTGGACACGTGGCGAAGAAGGCGAGGGCAAATCGCTCGAAAGCGGTGCACTCGTGGTGGACCGCACCGACACAAACTACAACGAGGTGGCCGACACGGTGGAGAAAGCCGTGTGCAGCTATGCCGCAGCATCGGCCGAGAAAGTGAAACTGAGCCGCCGAAACGCTGCCAAACTCTCGCGGCAGGCCCTCTGGAGCAAGTTCATCACGAACTACTACCAGGCCTACGACTTCGCACTGAAGAAGGCAGCCCTGCGCTCCACCTCTTTAATTAAGGAACAAACATTATTTAATTAAATAGACAACGTATGAAAATCAGAGCAGATTATGCCAATGACCCGCAATGGAACCACGTGACCATTAAGTCGCGCCTGCCGGAGCAACTGGAATGTCTCAATGAACTTGCTCACAACATGTGGTGGGCTTGGAACTACGAAGCACGCAACCTCTTTAAGAGTCTCGACGACAAGCTCTACGAAGAGGTGGGCCACAACCCTGTACAACTGCTTGAACGCCTTAGCTACGACCGTAAGGAGACCATTGTCAAGGACAAGGCCATGATGAAAAAGGTGAACGAAGTCTGTGCCAGCTTCCATAAGTACATGTCGGTAAAGCCCGACACGAAGCGTCCTTCCGTGGCCTACTTCAGCATGGAATACGGTCTGAATCAGGTACTCAAAATCTACTCCGGTGGACTGGGCATGCTCGCCGGCGACTATCTCAAAGAGGCTTCCGACAGCAATGTGGACCTCTGTGGCGTGGGATTCCTCTATCGCTACGGTTACTTCACTCAGACCCTGTCCATGGACGGCCAGCAGATAGCCAAGTACGAAGCCCAGAACTTCAATTCACTCCCCATCGAAAAGGTGGTCGACAAGGACGGCAATCAAATGGTGGTCGACGTACCCTACCGCAACTATCAGGTGCACGCTCTTGTGTGGCGTGTCAACGTGGGCCGGGTGAAGCTCTATCTTCTCGATACCGACAACGACATGAACTCTGAGTTCGACAAGCCCATCACGCACAACCTCTACGGTGGTGACTGGGAGAACCGACTGAAGCAGGAAATCCTCCTCGGCATCGGCGGCATTCTCTTGCTCAAGAAGCTCGGCATCAAGAAGGACATCTACCACTGCAACGAAGGCCACGCCGCACTCTGCAATCTGCAGCGACTCTGCGACTACGTGGACAGCGGACTGAACTTCGACCAGGCTCTCGAACTGGTGCGCGCCTCATCGCTCTACACCGTTCATACTCCTGTGCCGGCCGGTCACGACTACTTCGACGAAAGCCTCTTCGGCAAGTATATGGGCGACTATCCCCAGCGCCTCGGCATAACCTGGGATGAATTCATCGGTATGGGCCGCACCAACCCCGACGACCACAGCGAGCGCTTCTGCATGTCGACCTTCGCCTGCAACACCTGCCAGGAGGTCAACGGTGTGAGTAAGCTCCACGGATGGGTGAGCCAGAAGATGTTTGCTCCGCTTTGGAAGGGATACTTCCCCGAGGAGAGTCACGTGGGCTATGTGACGAATGGTGTCCATCTGCCTACGTGGACAGCCACGGAGTGGCGCAGGGTCTACGACCGCTACTTCGATCCCTCTTTCATGAGCGACCAAAGCAATGAGCAGATATGGCACGCCATCTACAATGTGCCCGACGAGGAGATATGGGATACACGTATGGCCCTGAAAGAGAAACTCATCAAGTATATTCGCGATAAGTTCACCCAGCAGTGGCTGCGCAATCAGGGCGATCCCGCAAAGGTGATGAGCATTCTGGAGCGTATCTCACCGAACGCTCTGATGATAGGCTTCTGCCGCCGCTTCGCCACCTACAAGCGCGCACACCTGCTCTTCACCGACCTCGACCGTCTGGAGAAGATAGTCAACAACCCCGACCGCCCCGTGCTCTTCTTCTTCTCGGGTAAGGCACATCCTGCCGATGGAGCCGGACAGGGACTCATCAAGCGTATCTTCGAAATCAGCCGTATGCCACAGTTCCTGGGCAAGATTATCTTCCTCGAGGACTACGACATGCAGCTTGCACGCCGCCTTGTCTCGGGTGTCGACATCTGGATGAATACTCCCACACGTCCGCTCGAAGCCAGCGGCACATCGGGCGAGAAGGCCGAAATGAACGGTGTGGTCAATCTGTCCGTACTCGACGGATGGTGGGTGGAAGGCTACCGCAAGGGAGCCGGATGGGCTCTGCCTCAGGAGCGCACCTATCAGAACCAGGCTTATCAGGACCAACTCGACGCTGCTACCATCTACAGTCTGCTTGAGAACGAGATTATTCCTCTCTACTACAAGAAAGGCCGCAAGGGCTACAGCGAAGGCTGGATAAGGGTGGTGAAGAACTCCATCGCTACCATTGCACCCCACTACACGATGAAGCGCCAGCTGGACGACTACTACGACAAGTTCTACAACAAGGAGGCCGCAAGATTTAAGAAGCTCGCTGCCAACGACAACCAACTGGCTAAGGAGATTGCTCTCTGGAAGGAGACAGTGGCTGAGCGCTGGAACTCCATCAAAGTGGTATCAAAGAACTCCGAGTTCCTTGAAACCGGAGGCGAAACGGGAAAGAAGTACATCATGCGCTACGTCATCGACGAACAGGGACTCGACGACGCCATCGGACTCGAACTGGTATCGCTCAAGAACGAACAGTCGACCGACGACCATCAGCTCTTCTCCGTGCGTCCGTTCAAGGTGACAGGCCACTCTGGAAATGAATACACCTTTGAAGTGGCCATAGAGCCCGACGAAGCCGGTACCTTCCGTTCTGCGGTACGCATGTTCCCCAAGAACGCCAACCTGCCCCATCGTCAGGACTTCTGCTACGTGAAATGGCTTGACTAACTTTAACATAAGGGAGGAGCTGTGTGCCCCTCCCTTTTTCTTGATATTATGAAATCACTTAGAGAACTCTACAGAATAGGAATAGGCCCTTCGAGTTCCCACACGATGGGACCCAATAAGGCCGCAAAAATGTTTGCATCCAAATATCCGGGAGCCGCCAGCTTCAGGGTAACGCTCTACGGCTCTCTCGCTGCCACAGGAAAGGGGCATATGACCGACAAGGCCATCGAAGACGCGTTGCAGCCCGTGGCTTCTGTGAAAATAATCTGGAAGCCTCAGGTGTTTCTGCCCTTCCATCCCAATGGAATGAACTTTGAAGCCCTCGACGGACAAGGCAATGTCATGGAGTCGTGGACCGTCTACAGCATCGGCGGCGGTGCTCTCTCCGAAGGGGAAAAGGATAGTGAGCTGCCTCACCAACAAGACATTTACCAGCTCAACACCATGAACGAAATCATGAAGTGGTGCGACGACAACGGCTACAGCTACTGGGAGTATGTCGACCAATGCGAGGACGAAGGCTTCTGGGACTATATGATGGAAGTATGGCAGGTCATGAAGGCAAGCATTGAAAGAGGCATTGAGCACGAGGGAAGGCTTCCAGGACCGCTCAATCTCTCACGCAAAGCTCCTACCTACTACGTCAAGGCAACGGGTTACAAGCCGTCACTGCAATCACGCGGGCTCGTCTATGCCTATGCATTGGCTGCCAGCGAAGAGAATGCCTCAGGAGGAGTCATAGCAACTGCGCCCACCTGCGGAGCGTGCGGTGTCGTGCCGGCAGTGCTCTACCATCTGTCCAAAGGTCACGGATTCTCAGACAAACGCATCCTGCACGCTCTCGGCACAGCCGGACTCTTCGGCAACGTGGCCAAACAGAACGCCTCCATCAGCGGTGCCGACGTAGGCTGTCAGGGCGAAGTGGGCGTGGCCTGCGCCATGGCCTCGGCAGCTGCCTGCCAACTCTTTGGCGGCAGTCCCTCACAGATTGAGTACGCTGCAGAGATGGGACTTGAGCATCACTTGGGCATGACATGTGACCCCGTCTGCGGACTCGTACAAATACCCTGCATTGAGCGCAATGCCTTTGCTGCCACAAGGGCTCTGGACGCCAACCTCTACGCATCGTTCTCCGACGGAAAGCACCGCGTCTCCTATGACCGCGTAGTCAGAGTTATGAAGAAAACGGGACACGACCTGCCATCACTCTACAAAGAGACCAGTGAGGGTGGACTGGCTGCAACACTCTGATTTTGCAGCACAGCCCCCTCAGGGGCTTTAGTAAGTCAAAAAAATAACAGAACACAAGATATTTAATACTTTCGTAATACACAAATTGAACTTTTTTAAGTACTTTTGCACCATCAATCTACAAGGGAGTTTTTTTGTTACATTATATTAATCAAAAATCAATTAACGTTATGCAGAAAAGGTTTAGCTTGCTTATTGCTATGCTGGTGATGCTTTTCACTTCGGCAATGGCTCAGGTAACCACTTCCTCACTTTCGGGTAAAGTCACAGAGGCTGGCACCGGAGAAGAAATTATTGGCGCTACGGTGCAGGCGGTGCATGAGCCTTCAGGCACACGCTACATGACCGTGACGAACAGCGAGGGACGCTTCAACATTCAGGGTATGCGCCCCGGCGGCCCCTACACAGTGAGCATCAGCTATGTAGGCTTTCAGAAAAAGAACTACACCGACATCAAGCTCGCTTTGGGTGAGGTATTCAATCTGAAGGCTGAGATTTCGGAGAATGCTAATGAGATCGGCGAAGTCGTCGTGAGCGCACAAGCCTCAAAGTTTGCCAACGAGAAGACCGGTGCCTCCACGAACATCTCGCGCCAGCAGATTGCCGAGATGCCTACGGCCAACCGCTCTATCCAGGACATCGCACGTCTCTCACCCTATGCCAACGGTATGGGTATGGCTGGTGGCGACGGCCGCTCTACAAACTTCACTCTTGACGGTGCCAACCTGAACAACAACTTCGGTCTGAGCAGCTCAC